>JANNYL010000025.1:0-7451 GCA_031410075.1 Flavobacteriales bacterium | reverse complement strand
CAGGCTTCCACGCCGGATCAACCAGCTTTTTCTTCAACCCTTCGTATTCACCAGCGCGGTTGAAGAAAAAGCTGGTTGATCCGGCGTGGAAGCCTGATTTCGGCCCAGCGGAATTCAACGAAAGTGTGGCCCGAAGCGGTGCCATTGCAGTGGGCGCTCGAAAACTTCTGGTGGCCTATAATGTGAATCTGAACACCACCAGCACACGCCGGGCGAATGCGATCGCCTTCGACATACGCGAGGCTGGTCGCGTTTTGCGCGAAGGGGATCCGGTAACGGGCAAACCCATCCTCGATGAAAATGGGGAGCCCAAGAAGATCCCCGGCAAACTGAAATGTGTGAAGGGCATTGGTTGGTTCATTGAGGAATACGGTATCGCGCAATTATCGCTGAACCTTACGGACATCGACGTCACACCCATGCATGTCGCCTTCGATGAGGCTTGCAAGAGCTCGCTCGAAAGGGGGATCCGTGTAACCGGCAGTGAGCTTGTGGGCTTGGTGCCGAAAAAGGCATTGCTCGACGCCGCTGACTTTTTCCTCCAGCGTCAGGAACGCAGCTTGGGTATCAGCGAGCGTGAGAAGATCAAATTGGCCATCAAATCGATGGGACTCGATGAACTCGCGCCATTCGACCCGGAGAAGCGCGTAATCGAATACTTGCTCGCAGATGCGAAGGACGAGCGTTTGGTGCGCATGGACTTGAAACGGTTCAGCGAAGAAACAGCCAGCGAAAGTCCGGCGCCCGGCGGTGGCAGTGTAGCTGCGTACGTAGGTGCTATGGGAGCAGCTCTGGGAGCGATGGTCGCCAACCTGAGCGCACACAAACGCGGGTGGGATGAGCGTTGGGAGGAGTTCAGCAACTGGGCAGTGGAGGCTGAATTGTGCCGCAAAGAATTGATCCGCTTGGTAGACGAGGACACCAAAGCCTTCGATCGCATAATGTCCGCCATGCAATTGCCCAAGGACAACCCTGAACAGGTCGAAGCGCGCAAGGACGCGATACGGGAAGCCACCAAAGGCGCGATCATGGCACCTTTGGAAACCATGAAGGTGTGTGTACGCAGTATGGCCGTGATGAAGGCCATGGCCGAGACAGGATTGAAAGCCAGTGTGAGCGATGCCGGTGTAGGAGCGATGTGCGCGCGCACTGGGGCATTGGGCGCTTACCTGAACGTGCGCATCAATTGCGCTGGGCTGGATGACGAGGCCTGGAAAAAGGGGGTTCTGGCCGAGGCTGAGGCGCTGAAGACCCGAGCAGAAAAACTGGAGGCCGAGGTAATGCTGGAGACTTTAGCAAAGGTCTGACCGTTCGAAATACAGCAAGAACACAACACCAACGCTTAAAGGCACGTATACCTTTCAGCGCAATGGTTCACAAGCCTACATATCGGCAGAATTTACGGCGATTACTTTACTTCTTCCCCCTGCAGCTATTGGTGCTGCACTTGAAGAAGAACCACTTGTTGCTGCTGGTCTGGCTGGTCTTGTTTGGCTTCATTACCGGTAACATGGGCATGAAATACGGCGTGCCCTACCTCTTTCTGTACCCGGAGTATTTCGGGGAGAACACGTTCTGGAGCTTTGGAATTCTGGGGTTCGCATTGGGCGGTTTTTTCACCGCTTACAATTTGTACAGCTACACCACCCACGCGTACCGTTTCCCGTTCATCGCGACCATTTCGCGGCCCTTTTTGAAATTCAGCATCAATAATGCACTGTTGCCATTGTTGTTCGTGATCACCTATGTGATCAACTCGGCTCACATGCAACATTCGAAAGAGCTGGTACCTGCCATACACATTGCGATCAATCTGATCGGGTTCTTGTTCGGCGTTGCCGTTTTCATGGCGATCGCGCTGTTGTATTTCTTCCGCACGAATACAGACATCCACAAGTTGCTCGGGCCGGATGCGGATCGGGACCATGCACCGCAACCGATGGAAGACATTCTGCCTTTGCATCCCATGGGTCACCAGCGGCAAGAATTGCGAAAAGCCACGCGTTGGCTGCGTCGGGAACAAGGCACCAAAAAATGGAAGGTCGAACTGTACATGACCTCACCCTGGCGTGTCGCGATCGCCCGCACCAGTGCACACTATGACAAGGCTTTGCTGCGCAGCGTTCTGTGGCAGAACCACATCAACGGAAGCATTTTCAGTATTGCGTTGGTCGTTACGTTCATCGCACTTGGTGCGTTCAGTGATACCACCTTCTTCTCCATCCCGGCCGGTGCGAGCGTGTTCGTGCTGTTCACCATGCTGCTGATGTTGATGAGTGCGCTTTACAGTTGGATGAAAGGATGGGCCATCGCCATGGTGATCGCGTTGATAGTCGGTCTCAACCTGTTGAGCCTTCGAACTGAAAAATTCATGTCCGATGCGCAAGCGTACGGACTTGATTACAGCACCGCACCGGCCAACTATGATCGCGAGGCCATCACCGCATTGGCCACTGACACAGCGGCCGCGCGAAAAGATGCGATCAGCTTCCAACCCACGCTTGATCGATGGCTGGCAAAGAACCAACGCTTCCGGAACGGGCAGCCGAAACCGAAGTTGCTCATTGTGAACACCAGCGGGGGGGGATCGCGCGCCATGGTATGGACCTATCGATGCCTGCAAGTGGCAGACAGCCTTCTCGGTGGTGAATTGATGCCGCGAACCGTGTTGATGACGGGCAGCAGCGGCGGGTTGATCGGAGCAACCTACTTCCGCCAGGTGGATGCGGTGCAACGCCAAGGTGGAAACAACCGGGTAAATGATCCAGTGCATCTGGATGCCATGGCCAGCGATATCCTGAATCCGCTAGGCTTCAGCTTCGTGAGCAACGACATGTTCATTCGATACCGGAGGGTGCACGATGGTATGCGATCGTACACGCTCGATCGAGGTTACGCGTTCGAGCAGCGAATCAACGAACTGACGGATACCCTGTTCGACATCCGCTTTTCCGACTTTGCCGAGGCCGAGCGCCGCGCTGACCTGCCGTTGTTGATCATCAGCCCTACGTGCATGAACGACGGGCGCCGATTGGTGATGAGCGCCCAGCCGGTAGCGTTCCTAACCACTATCAGAACAGAAGGCCTCGTGCGGTCAGATAACCAACCAGAGAGCATTGAATTCGGAAAGCTTTTCGCCCACCAGGACGCGCAGCGCATCAAGCTCAGCAGCGCCTTGCGGATGAACGCCACATTCCCTTACATCACTCCTATCGTTACCCTTCCCAGTGAACCGAAAATGCGGGTGATGGATGCTGGTGTGCGGGATAACTATGGCTACCGGACCACTTTCGCCTTCATGCAGACCTATCGCGCATGGATCGCCGAAAACACCAGTGGAGTTGTGATCCTGCAGATGAGGGACAAACAACGCGAGCTAGAGGTACAGCCGGTCAGTGGTTCGTTGTTCGGCCGACTATTGGATCCCGTTAGCAGCATCTATGGCAACTTCGTGAAGGCCCAGGACCAGGACTATGACCTGATGATGAAGCAAGCCGAAGCGTGGAGCGAATTCCCCATCGAGGCGATCGACTTCTCCCTGCGGCATGATGACGATGACGAAATCAGTTTGAGCTGGCACCTCACGGCTGTAGAGAAGAGGCAGGTTTTGAACACGATCCTTTCTCCGGATAACCAACGCTCCTTCACGCGTCTCCAGGAACTTGTGCTAGGTAGCACCCCGCTGATCACAGCAATGCTGCCGAACGATACTTCAACAAGCCCGGCATCGGAGAACGATGTACGTCGATAAGTTGCATACCACGCTCGGCGAGAACTGATCGTAGGGTATCGGCAAGCCCGAAAGCAACCGAACCGGTAGCTGTGATAGATGACCGTTGCTCTTGCGGGAAGTAAGCATAAAGTCGATCAGCCAGTGCATTGAACCGAGACCGAACAAGTCCCTGAACATATGCGTGTTGCGCAATGCCAGCTATCGGCGCCGTGAATGATGCGAGCCATGCCTGAGGGGATGAACCGCGATACAATTCCTTCACCACTTCAGGCATCGCCAACCCAGTCGGAAACACATGATCCCTGACTTCCGCTGGCATTCGTCCATGTAGTGCATCGATCACAGCGTATTTCCCGATATCTGCACCACTGCCTTCATCCCCGAGAATGTATCCGAGGGAAGGCATACGCTGATCAAGGATCGCTCCGTTGTACCACGCCGCGTTCATTCCTGTACCAAGGATGAGCACGAACCCTGCGTTGGTTCCGAGAAGTCCGTGCGCTGCACCCATGAGATCGCTCGCTACATCAATACGCGCCCCAGGCCAAACGGCGAGCAGGACGTGGGCCATCTGTTCAGCTCGTTCCCGTGTACCGCACCCAGCACCGTAAACAAAAACGGCTGAAACTCGAGCGGCCTGTTCATGGAATTCCGCCTTGAGCGCCGAAGCAAAAAACTGCGGATCGCCAACCGCCGGGTTGAAGCCCGGGAGTCCTTCGATGATCTGCGGATCGTGACCGGAGTGAAGAATACCCCAACGGGAAGAAGTTCCACCGATATCAGCGACCAGTGTGACGGACATGACGGAAAGGTATGGCCGCAGCCTATCCTGAAAGAAGAAACGACCCTAAATGTTGAAAAGGAACTTGTTCGGACTTACCAAACCGTTCTTAACGGCATAAAGAACAAGTGCAGCCGTGCTGTTGACGCCCAGCTTGTGCATGATCTTCTTACGATGGGTCGTGATCGTATGGGCGCTGAGGTTCAATCGACCAGCGATACGCGTATAGGAACATCCTTCAGCGATCAATCCGATGATCTCCGCTTCACGCTCGGTGATCACGACCGGTGCACAACTGAGCGGGTCGTCGATGATCTTCTTCACGTCGATGCTTGCGCGCTCGATCGCCTCAATGATCTGGCCGCAGAAAAATTTCTTGCCATCAGCGGTTTCCAGAACAGCGTCGATGATCTCTTGAACACAGCAATCCTTCTTGATATAGCTTGTTACACCACCGCGAAGGGCGCTTACCAGCGCAAGTCTTGAAGGGTCAGGGGTAATTGCAACGAACCGGGTACGCTTGCTGCGCCGCACGCCATCACGTATCACATCGGCTCCGAAGCCTTTGGCAGTGTGATCAATAAGCACCACATCCGGCTTCTCACGCACGAGCAAGGCTTGCAGTTCTATTGGATCCCGGGCTTCACCAACGATCTCCACACGCGCTACATCGGCGAACACCGAACGCAAGCCAATGAGGGCCAGTTCGCTGTTGTCGGCAAGCAGGATACGGATGGACATTTCTGTTTAGAACGATTCTGATCGGGGGGCGAATGTAGCCCATGGATCGACGAACGATCCGCTCACTTTCAAACCGAGGTCCGTTGATCGATGCGAAAGACCGCGCCTTCATTGGCCAACAGAGTGTTCGAAAAGATCGGCAGTGCTTCTTCCAGCAAAACCGTGTTGCTCTTGTACCTCGAACTGAAGTGACCGAGCAGCAGCGTTCGCACTTTGGCATCCCGTGCGATGGTGGCCGCCTGGCGGGCCGTGCTGTGCATGGTCTCCTTAGCTCGAGCTAGAAGTTCCTCCGTGAACGTAGCCTCATGATAAAGGAGGTCAACGCCACGAATATGATCGATCAGTGCGGGTGCATACGCTGTGTCCGAACAATAGGCATAGCTTCTGGGCAACGGCGGATCAAGGGTCAATTCAGCGTTGGGTACCACTGTACCATCAGCGAGCACGAGGTCTTCGCCTTCTTTCACCCCATTTCGGGCAAAGTGTGGAATGGACGCGACTTTGCTCGGATCCAATTTTCGGAGCATCGCACGTTCACGGAAAAGGAATCCGGTAGTTGGGATCCGGTGTTCAAGGGCCAATGTCAGTACTTCGACGCGATCGGTCGAATACACCACTTCACCGCTCTTGTGAGCCATTGACCGCACACGAAGCGGGTAACGCAAATACGTTTGGGAGGCTCTGAGCTGTACATCGATCACCTCCTTCAATTCCGGAGGACCGAACACGAGCAGCTCATCCTGTCTTCCATTCAGGTGCATACTGCTCAGCAAGCCCATCAACCCGAGATAATGGTCGCCATGCATGTGGCTGATGAAGATGCACCCGATCCGGTTGAAATTGACTTCTGCTTGCCGCAAACGTTCCTGCGTACCCTCGCCACAATCAACCAAATACAGGCGCTCGTGTATGTTGAGCAACTGGGCGCTCGGGTATCTGCCACGGGCTGGAAGTGCGGCACCTGTGCCCAAAGTGGTGATCTCGAAACGCATCAGGCAGCGTTACTAGAGCACGAAGATGTTCAGCTGAACTATCAACTCAAGCAAGTGTCGGCGACTGCCTGTCAATGATGGTCAACAAGCGGTTGGTGAGCTCTTGTTGCGCTTTCAAAACAGCTGTAAAAGAATCCAACATCTGTTGAACTGCTTCAGCCTGAAGGGCGCTTTGGTTTTGCGTCACGTGATAGCCGTTGGTGCCCGTCTGGTTACTCATGTGAATAGTCGGGCTGTCGCTGCTGAAGAATTGCACGATCGGTACATCCAGTAGTTCCGCGATTATCTCAAGCCGTGGAACGGTTAGCCCCTTTCCAGTGGTTTCCAAAGCGCTGTACGCCGATTGCGACATGTCCAATTTTTCCGCCATAAATTCCTGCTTGTACTTGCGGAACTCGCGATAAGTCTTGATCGTGTTGGGTATATTCATGGAGCTTCTTGTAGGGAACTAAAGTATCTACCCAGTTGATATGGCATTACGAAACAGGATTGCTATTTCTGGAATCAATGACCTACTTCGTCATCCCAAACACTTACCCATGAAAACCAACCACGTACTCGCTCTTGCCATCGCGCACTTTACGTGTGCTTCTGGATACGCAACACAGAGTTTACCGCCGCTTCCTAACGGTGACCTACCCAAACCGACGATCAGCTATTGGGCGAACATGGGACAGGAATTGGATACGAATGGCGATCCTGCAACAAATGCGCTCTTTGTCTCGGAAGGCACACAGCCCAAAGTGTATCTGCAATCACATGCCAAGGCTTCCTTGACCTACGCTACCAGCTCGCAACCAGGAGGCCCGGTTGACCAAGTGGCCCGGTTCGACATTGAAACGGTTGGTGAATTGGCAGCACAACCAAATCCTATTGGCGCCCTGTTGCGTACTTATCGCAAACATTATTGGACCGGCAGCACACCTGTGATGAACGTACCTGGATTCAGTGGCGTAACCTATCAGGATGTGTACCCCGGCATAGACTGGCACTGGTTCAGCGGTGCAGGGGGCATGAAGATGGCATTCGTGTGCGAGCCCGGAAGCACGCCGGAAACCATTCAGTTGCAGTTCAGTGGGCAGGATAGTATGAAGTTGGATGTGGAAGGCACGCTGAAAACCTATCAGCAAGGAAGATGGATCCGGTACCGACAAGCTACCGCATACCAATATGACTCGCAGAACCACATTACATACCTCGACTG
>JANNYL010000024.1:0-14455 GCA_031410075.1 Flavobacteriales bacterium | reverse complement strand
AGAAAGAGCAAGCGCATGGGAGTGTCGAGCGAAAGAAGCAGCGACCAATGTATTGCAGGGGTCTGCGGATGTTCGATCCAATGGTTCGGGGGCGAACACACACCCGCGAAACCCTGAAATGAACCCATTTTCACCCGAAATACGGCTGATGAGCCGGAAATTCCCATCTTCGCGCCCCCAATTCCGGGGAATAACCAAACCAACCGCGACATGCCAACTCGCATCCGCCTTCAGAGAAAGGGCAAAAAAGGCCAGCCTTACTACCACATCGTAGTGGCCGATCAACGTTCACCTCGTGACGGTAAGTACATCGACAGGATCGGTGCTTACGATCCGGGACATAACCCAGCATTCATCGAGATCGATCGCGATAAAGCGTTGGATTGGATGCAAAAAGGTGCTCAGCCATCCGACACCTGCCGGGCCATTCTTAGCTACACCGGATTGGTGTACAAGAACCACTTGTTGAACGGTGTGAAGAAGAACGCTTTCACGCAAGAGGAAGCCGATCGCCGATTCGACATCTGGTTGAACGAAAAGAACACGAAGATCGAAGCGAAGCGCAGCAATTTGGGTCAGGCTGCTGAGAAAGAGCAGAAGGATCGTGTTTCCGCCGAGACCAAGAAGGCTGAGGCGTTCGCTGCGAAATTGAGCGCCAAGTTGGCCGCTGCTAGTGCTGCTGCATTGCCTGCGTATGATGCGCCTGTTGCCGAAGCACCTGTTGCCGAAGCGGAAGCACCTGCTGCCGAAGGGGAAGCACCTGCTGCCGCAGCCGAGTAATTCCTCGAGATACCAACCTGAAAAGCCCCGGCCTTGTGTCGGGGCTTTTTGCGTGTACAGTGTTCGGTCTTGCCAGCGTGCCTGGTAGGGGCCGCCTGTTCACCTCACGTGGATCTCGTCCAGGAACATCCACGGTGGGTTACCCGCACCAGCGTCACCTTCGGGTATGCGGCCAATGCTCTTCACGACGAACCGGATATAGCGGGTCATCATGGGCACGGATACGGCGAATTCGACATGGTTCTTGGCATCCGAGGGAGGCTTGGGCGTATCGAGCACCAGGTATGTAACCGCATCAGAACTCACGGCTATCTCCACTTCCGCAGGCGACTGGATCCAGGAGTATTTCTCGGCCAATGCGCCGATGCTGATCCGTGAGACCCATTGCTCCTCGCCAAGGTCCAGCTTGATGGTAACACGGTCATCCTTCCATCCGAGCCATTCGTTGTTCACGCGTTTGTTTCCGGCGCTTACCCCATCAACCAAGGTGAACGGGCCACCGTTATTGTATCGTTCGTTCGGTGCTGGGCTTATTGTTACGGATCGGCCGGTCGCAAGATCGAACGACAGTTTTTTGCTCGTGGAGTATCCCGATTTACGATCACCACGGAAGAGTGCAGCGCGGATGGTGACGTTCTCCCGTTGTTCGAGAGTGGTTACGAATTGGGGTGAATCCTTTGTTGGCTCCTGGTTGTCCAACGTGTAGCGGATCTCTCCCAAACCTGGTGTTGCGAACGGTTCAACATTCACTTGCCCGCGTTTTTTGCTACCGGTCAATTTGTAACCCACGTTGAACAGGCTCTTACTGTAGTGAACGTCAAGTGCGCTCAACGCGGTGAACTCATGTTCCAAGCGTCGAACGAAGTCGGCCTCATCACGTTTCTCTTTCGGGCTCCAAAGCACTTCAGCCAATGCGAGCATTCGTGGAACGGCCATGTACTCAACCTGTTCGGGTGTCGTGATGTACTCGGTCCACACATTGCCTTGTGCGCCCATGATGTACTTCGCCTCATCTGCGTTCATCTCGGCAGGTACAGGCTCATAACTGTAGACTTTTTGCACCGTTGTGAAGCCGCCAATGGCCAGTGGTTCGTTCGCTGGATCACCCTGGTAGTGATCGAAATAGCAATGGCTTCCTGGGCTCATCACGACGTTATGCCTGGCTTTAGCGGCCGCAATGCCACCCTCGGTTCCACGCCAACTCATCACAGCAGCATTCGGCGCCAGGCCACCTTCCAGGATCTCGTCCCAGCCGATGATCTTCCGCCCTTTTTTGTTCACGAATGTTTCAATGCGCCGAATGAAGTATGACTGCAGCTCGTGTTCATCCTTCAATCCCTCGTTCTTCATTAATGCTTGGCAATGCGCGCACGTTTTCCAACGTTCTTTCGGGCATTCGTCGCCGCCGATGTGGATGTATTCTCCAGGGAACAGATCCATTACCTCTGTAAGAACGTTTTCAAGGAAGGTGAAGGTTTCTTCCTTCGGGCAGAAGACATCCTCAAAAACACCCCATCCTTTTTCTACTGCGAATGGCCCGCCAGTGCAACTGAATTCCGGATAAGCCGCCAAAGCCGCAAGCGAATGTCCCGGCATCTCGATCTCTGGAACGATGGCAACGTGCTTGCTCTGTGCATAGGCTACCACCTCGCGGATCTCCTCTTGCGTATAGAACCCACCGTAGCGCGTGCTGTCGAACGTTCGGTCACTGTAAGGGCCGTATTCACTGCCGCTTCTCCAAGCACCAACCTCTGTAAGCTTCGGGTATTTCTTGATCTCGATCCGCCAACCTTGATCTTCCGTAAGGTGCCAATGGAAGGTGTTCATTTTGTACCGGGCAAGCAGGTCGATGTACTTCTTCACGAGATCAACGGGGAAGAAATGGCGACACACATCGAGGTGCATACCGCGCCAGGCGAAGCGAGGAAAGTCGGTTATGCTCATACACGGAATGTCAATGCCAGCTGGAAGCGCTGAAGTGTTCAGAGCCGGCACCGGCAATAGCTGGGCGAGTGTTTGTATTCCGTGGAAAATGCCGGCATCATCCGGGGCTGTAAGTTCAATGTTGTCCTTGCGGATCACCATCGAGTAACCACCTTCAGGAACGCTGTCAATGTTCACGATGGCCAATCTGATCCCCTTGGTCTTTCCAGTTTGGTCGAACGAAACAAGTGGCTGGGTTCCCAGAACGTTTTTCAATTCAGCTTGCAGCGCAAGTGCTTCATCCTTCAGGGAGAGCTGGGCGTACACGATCGAGGTGGCCGAAGTCGCACGGAAAACGCCCGAATCGCATGCCACATGCACAGGTGCAGGAATGAACATTGGACCTTGTGTCTGAGCGAGAGCTGCAGAACCGACCGACGCACCGATATAGTACAGAATGTGTTTCAGCATTTCGCCCAAAGATGTGAGCTTGATGAACAAGACAGGTGACACCCCTAATTTCACCGCGAACACCATGGACATCGAAAGCCTGCATTTTCTCGGCCGATTGGGCAAGCCATGGGGGCATCAAGGCGCGTTAACAGTGCATTTGGAGGATGTGAGTTTCGACGATATCGTTCACGCAGGTTCACTTTTCGTGGACATTGAGGGTCAGCGAGTGCCTTTCGCGTTCAGCAAACTTTATGAAAAGGGTGGGGACACGCTGATCCAGTTCGAAGATTTTCATGACCCGCAAAGCGCGAGCATATTGGTGGGCCGGGACATCTATGCGCCACCAGGCCACTTGGTGGATGGCAGCGATGAGAGCTGGGACCCCGAAGAATTCGTCGGATTGCTTGTGCGTGATGAGGTCCATGGCGAACTCGGAGAAGTGGTCGGGATCGAAGGCAACGTGAAGAATCCGGTGCTTGTGATCCAACACGGGGAGAAGGAAGTTCTGGTGCCGTTGGTGGATGAGATGATCGTGGATATGGACCTGGAAGAACGGACGTTGCTCATCCGTACGCCGGATGGGTTGATCGATCTGTATCGTGGATCCTGAGTTGTGGAATTGAAGAGTTGCTATAGCGAGGGGCAACTCTTTAATACCATTACGCAATACAAAGTCGTCCAAAGATGCGCTGCTATTTTTTCGCAGGGCGATCCGAGGAAGTCGTTGCGTAGCGGGGTCTACGGGACGGTTTCCTTGGAGAATGCATGCGGAAAAAGAGCAAGTAGGTTGGATGGATTTGTATTGCGAAATGGTATAACTCTCGAACCTTCAAACTCGCGTATGCCAAACCCTCACTTCCACTTCAAACAGTTCACGGTCCAACAGGATCGCTGTGCCTTGAAAGTTGGCACCGATGGGATCCTGCTCGGTGCATGGACGAACTATGCTGGTGCGAAGCGTATCCTGGACATAGGCACTGGCACTGGCCTGCTCGCACTGGTAGCAGCCCAGCGCAACGGTGAAGCGATGATCGATGCGGTGGAGATCGACGATGCTTCAGCGGAGCAGGCGACCGAGAACACGAAGGCGAGTCCATGGAGCGATAGGGTGCGCGTACATCGCATGGATGTGCGACGGATGAAAGCGAGCGAGCCGTACGACCTGATCATCTGCAATCCGCCGTTCTACGCAGGTGAAATGGTCTCGGCGGACGACCGGGCAGTCGCTGCCAAACACGAGGCAGCCCTTGGCTTCAAGGAACTGATGGTTGTCGTGAACGCATCCATGGCTGCGGAAGGTCGATTTTCGGTCATTCTTCCTACGAATCGCGAACATGTTCTTCGTCAGTATGCCGATGGTGTTGGCATCAGACCTTTGCGCAGGTGCGTCATCCGGTACCTGGCCGATCGGGCCCCCAAGCGCGTTATGCTGGAAATGTGGCGAGGAGCGCCAGTGCTAGAGGAGGACGAGGTAACGGTTGAAGAAGTACAAGGCACTTACTCGGCGCGATACCAAGAACTATTAGCCGACCTCATGCAGAAATTCTAACTGCCGATCTCCCGCTCGTCGAACACAACACCGAGCTGCTCGAGTTCATCCAGAACCGGGTTGTACAGGCTTGCCTTCAGCGGCAACAGCACACCGCGATCGCTGATCTTTCCATTCAACACCAACTTACTGGCGATGGCGATCGGTAACCCAACAGTGCGCGCCATGGCTGTGTGGGTTTGGTCTTGGCCGATCACCGCGAGCGAAGCGTTCAACTCGTGCTGAACGCTTTCCAGTGAATACCGGAAACGATGCCACATCACCACTAGGTCCTTGTCGTTCTCACCGAGTTTCCATTTCCGCTCAAGCAAGTGTTGCAAGGTGGCCGCTGGTGAAAGTCCCGTGGTGCCGATCTTCTCCTTGGAGAACAACCCGAGCTCATCCAGCTTCGACACGACTTCGCCTTCAGGATTCAGGTTGAGGTAATACGCAAGATTCGTTCGAGTGGGCCGGCCAGCACCAGGAGGTAAGAACGAATCGAGGTAATCGCACCAGGTCGCATTGGCCCCAAGTTCCATGGGGAAGCTATCGTCCGTGCAGCCCAATTGAACGAACGTGTCCCAAGCAATGCAGAAGCCAGCCTTCCGCAATGTGCCTCGTTTCAGCGTGGGGATGTCGTTGATCCCATAATGCGATCGGTACTTCAACGAATCGCGGTTCGCGTAGCCATCGAACGCGCCGAAGCCCGTTACGTTCACGAGCACCGTTCGTTGGAAGAGCTTGTTGTACGGAATGTATTTCGTCACCCCTTGATCGATGTACTTGGCCGATCCGCCCTGGCCGGCAAGGATCACATTTCGCGGGTTCCAGCTGAATTTGTAACCCCACGAGTTGTCGTCGCTCTCGGGAGCCACCAGCCCGCCGCAATAGCTCTCGAACACCTCCATTTGTCCACCTTCGGTGCGTATCCGATCAAGGATCCGCATTGCGCTCATGTGGTCGATGCCGGGATCCAAGCCCATTTCGTTCAGAACGACCAGTCCTGCGTTCTTGAATTCAGCGTCCATAGCCCACAAAGCGTCCGGCACATAGCTCGGCGTGATCACATGCTTCTTCAGTCGCAGGCAATCCTTCAATACGTCCATGTGCATGAACGCCGGCAGCATACTGATGATCAGGTCATGCTTGGCGATCAACGCTGCCCGAGCCTCAGCGTTCAGGGCGTCTAGCGCCACACCTTCGGCCAGGTCCGCACCACCCGAGGTGAGCTTCCGGGCGTGTTCCACATCCTTGTCAGCCACAGTGATCCGCCATTGCTGCTCCGCAGCGTGGTCGATCAGGTATTGGATGAGCGTGGAAGCCGAACGCCCGGCACCGAGAATGAGTATGGATCGCATCGTACGCGCCGAAACCTTCGGCCAGGGTGAATTGGACGGCGAATATCCGACATGTCAACTTGAGCGCGCGCGACCATCTTTGCACCCATGCCGTTGAGTTCGCATCTTTTGGAGAATGCCGTTGACCAGTTGGCCACATTGCCAGGCATTGGTCGGCGAACAGCGATGCGCATGGCGTTGCACTTGTTGAGGCGCGAGCAGCATGAAGTGGTCCGGTTCAGCGAGGCTGTTCGGAAGTTGCGGGAGGATGTTCGCTACTGCACGGAATGTTGCAATATCAGCGACAGGCCGGTTTGCGACATCTGCGAGAACCCGGGTCGCGACCGGTCGATGGTTTGTGTTGTGGAGGATATCCGTGATGTGATCGCCATCGAGAACACGCGACATTACAAAGGACTGTACCACGTTCTGGGCGGCGTTATCAGTCCAATGGACGGGCTTGGCCCTGACGACCTGAACACGAAAGAATTGTTCGAACGGATCAAGAAGGGTGGAGTTGATGAAGTGGTTTTGGCATTGGGAGCCACTCTGGAAGGGGATACGACCGGGTTCTATGTCCACCGCAAGTTGAAGGAGTTGGGCGTTCAAGTGAGCCAGATCGCCCGCGGCATAAGCATCGGTGGTGAATTGGAGCAAGTGGATGAGGTAACCCTTGGACGCAGCATCTCGGACAGGAAACCATATGAACAAATGGTGAAGCGATGAAACGCGAACGCGCGTTGACGAGCTGTGCGATGCGCTTTGGCGCATCTGATAAGGCGGGAGCAAGACGGAACATCTGACCCGACCAAGCGCAACAATGAAACTATCCGTCATCATCGTCAACTACAATGTTCGAGCGTACCTCGAGCAATGTCTTAGAACGGTATTCGAGGCGTTGAAGGGCATTGAAGGTGACGTATTCGTGGTAGACAACCAAAGCACGGATGGCAGTGTGGAAATGGTCCGTGAGAAATTCCCGCAAGTGCGCCTGATCGCGAACCAGGAGAACGTGGGCTTCAGCCGGGCCAATAACCAGGCGATACGCGAAAGCAACGCCGAACACGTGGTTCTGCTGAACCCGGACACTATCGTAGGTGAGGATGTTTTCCAGAAGGTGATCGCCTTTATGGACCAGCACCCGAAAGCCGGTGGGTTGGGTGTGAAAATGATCGATGGAACGGGCCAGTTCCTTCCGGAGAGCAAACGAGGATTGCCAACACCGGCTGTGGCTTTCTACAAGATCATCGGCCTTACGCGGTTGTTTCCGAAAAGCCGCATTTTCGGGCGATATCATTTGGGTCATTTGCCGGAGAACGAGGCTGCACGCATTGAGATCCTTTCCGGTGCCTGCATGTTCTTGCGCAAGGAGACATTGAACCGGATCGGGTTGCTCGACGAAAGCTTCTTCATGTACGGGGAGGATATCGATCTGAGCTATCGGATCACGCTTGGGGGGTATGAGAATTGGTACTTGCCTGATGCGCGGATAATCCACTACAAAGGCGAGAGCACGAAGAAGAGCAGCGTGAACTACGTGTTCGTTTTCTACAACGCCATGGCCATTTTTGCCAAGAAGCACTTTACGCAGAAACGGCCCGACCTCTTCGCGGGGTTGATCAATGTGGCGATCTACTTGAGCGCCACAGGAGCGATCGTTACCCGGTTTTTGCGCAGGGCTTTACTGCCAGTGCTCGATCTGCTTTTGCTCGCATTGGTTGTAGTGTTGGTATTGGTTATCAAAGGCGACAGCGACTATCGTATCGATGGTTCATTCATTTATCCACTGATATCGATGCTGCTCTTTTTCTCGATGTTCGGTGCTTACGACCTTCCAGTGCGTTTGGTCAATGTGTTCAAGGCGGTCGTTATTGGTGCGCTCTTTTGGTTGTTGGTGCTTTGGCCTTTCAGAGAAGGCGGGAGTTGGGTCACTTCGATCGTGAGGTCCATTGAGCGGGACATGATCATGTATGGCTCTCTCGCCATATTGGTGGTAGGCGTTGTTTCCCGATTGATGTTGCATTTCTTGGGATTGAAGAACTTCAGCATGCGAACCCTTGATCGCAAGCGGATCTTGGCCATTGGGAGTGAAGAGGAGGCCAAACATGCTTTCGCGCTGCTCTGGCAAACGCACTTCGGCTTGGGCCGACAGATCGAAATGAACGCGGGTCTTGCCAATTCGCTGGACGCGGTAAAGCAGATCCGTCGATCGATCCGCAAACACGGTATCGACGAAGTGGTATTCTGCTCCAAAGACCTGAAATGGGGGCGGATCATTGAATTGATCGAGGAATTGAAACGGTCCGGTGTCATGTTCAAGATCGCACAGCCTGCGCGCGAGTTCATCATTGGTCCCAGTAGTATTGAAAGTGTGCAGGACCTGCTGATCATGGAAGATCATGCGGTGAGCAGTTCTTCCTCACGCAGGATCAAACGCATTTTCGATGTTTCGCTAGCGTTGATCCTCATATTGCTGGTGCCAATTACCATTCTCTTCGTCCGTGATAAGGTTGGCTTCCTGAAGAATCTGGTCAGGGTGATCCGGGGAAATACCAGTTGGGTGGGATACTTCCCTCATACGGACAGGGCATATCGCTTACCGGGTATCCGCCCTGGAGTGCTCGACCCGGTGTTGGCCGATGGGTTGGAACCTGTTCCATTAACGGTGGAAAGGGTTAACCTCACGTATGCGAAAGATTACCGTCTTGCGTGGGACATGCGTCTTGTTTGGCGCGGGTTCGCCCAATTGGGGAACTGAACCGATCGCAGCCGGAATACCGGTACTCGCATTACACCGGTACATTCGCAACCGTTCCGCTTTTGGAATCAAAACTTCGGCGAACAGCGCATGGCACACATCGAGATCCTCCTGCCCAAGATGGGCGAGAGCGTGGCGGAAGCCACCATAATCAAGTGGTTGAAAAGCGAAGGCGATGCCGTTGTTGCCGACGAGGCCATGGTGGAGATAGCCACCGACAAAGTGGATAGTGAAGTACCGGCGCCGCAAGACGGTATTTTGTTGAAGCGATTGGTAAATGATGGCGACGTGGTGAAAGTGGGCCAGCCTATCGCCCATATTGGAACCGCGGCCGATGCCAAGGCTGCCCCTGCAGTATCGAGCCCAGCGGCAATGGCTGCCCCACCCAGCAACGGGTCACCAACGCCTGCAATTGTTCCGGCCGTTCGATCGACGGAACCGGTTGGCGCGCCCATCGGCAAGGCTGGTCCAAGCGGGAAATTCTACAGTCCCCTGGTTCGGAACATTGCCCATAGCGAAGGGGTGAGTCTGGCCGAGTTGGAATCCCTTCCCGGTTCTGGGGATGGAGGGCGGGTCACCAAAAAAGACATCCTCGATTATTTGCCAAAGCGAGGAGCCACAGCACCAGCTGCGAGCCTCCCAGTGGTGGATCCGGTACCGCAGAGCGCTGCAACCATAGCAGCCAAAGCAGAACCACAAGGGCCAAAGTTGACCCCAGCATCAGGTGACGAGTTGATCGAAATGGACCGGATGCGCAAGATCATCGCCGAGCACATGGTGATGAGCAAACGCACAAGTCCACACGTCACCAGTTTCGTTGAGGCTGATGTTACCAACCTGGTTCTTTGGCGTGAGAAGGTGAAGAAGGCCTTTGAAGCCCGGGAAGGGCAGAAGCTCACCTTCACTCCGATCTTCATCATGGCCGTGGCACAAGCCATCAAGGAGATGCCCATGATCAACATTCAAGTGAGCGGTCAAACGATCATCAAGAAAAAGGACATCAACATTGGTATGGCTGCCGCATTGCCAAGCGGCAATCTGATCGTGCCGGTGATCAAAAATGCCGACCGCCTGAACCTCACCGGCCTTGCGGCTGCCGTGAATGACCTGGCGAACAGAGCACGCGCTGGAAAACTGGATCCGGATGATATCGCCAACGGGACATATACCATTACCAATGTGGGCACCTTTGGCAACGTACTGGGCACTCCCATCATCAATCAGCCGCAAGTGGCGGTAATGGCTACCGGGGCCATCAAGAAGAAACCAGCTGTGCTGGAAACCCCAACAGGGGATGTTATTGCGATACGCCATATGATGTTCTTGTCGCACAGCTATGACCATCGCGTCGTTGACGGCGCCCTTGGTGGGAAATTCGTTCGACGAGTTGCCGACATCCTGGAAAGCTGGTCTCTCGATCAGGAGTTTTGAACAGGAGGAAGCCCCTCCGGAAAAAAGCTACTTTCGCCACCCTCTGGTTTTCCCCGGAGTGAAATTGCATTGCCATGAAGTATGGTTACGCTGCTATAGCGATCCTCGGTCTCTCCTTGCTCCCCCTATGCACAAGTGCTCAAGGAGAGAATACCACCTTCAACTGGAAGTTCGAGGAAGCGAGCAAACTTGTGGAGGAGAATTTGTTCAACCAGAGCGCAGAGATCTGGAAAGAGCTACAGGAAGGCCAGCCTGAGAATTCCAATCTGAATTGGAAGCTCGGCCATTCCTACATGAACTCGTATAATCAGAAGACCAAGGCTCTTCCTTATCTGAAAACGGCTGCTGAAAAACGCACCACGAGCTACAGCTCTTTCAATATCGCCAATTATGACCCGTTCGATTCCAAAGAGGTCAATGCACCGATGGAGGTTGATTACTGGTTGGGGCGTTCTTATCACTTGGACGGTCAATTCGACAAGGCTGATGAATACTACTCGAAGTTCATCGCGGAGTGTGGCGAGAACCACGACCTGAAGAAGAACGCGATCCGCGGAAAAGAACAAACAGCCAATGCTCGTGTGCTGATGGCCGCACCGAAGAACTACCAGATCAGCAACGTGGGTCCTGTGGTGAACAATGATTACCCTGACTTCAGTCCGGTGATCAGTGTGGACGGGAATGCGATGTTCTACACGAGCCGCCGTCTGCGCACGGATAGCAGCAATACCGGAGTAATAGACCTGATGGCAGGCCTGCCTTTCGAGGACATTTATGTTAGCTACAAGGATCGAACTGGCGCATGGCAGAAGCCCGAAATGCTGAATATCAGCGGACAAGGCCATGAGGCTACTGTGAACGTTGCGGCAGATGGGCAAACGCTTTTGATGTATCGCGATGACGGTGGCGATGGTAATCTGTACGAGAGCAAGTTGGTGGGTGAATTGTGGAGCGATCCCGCGCTTTTGGGAAGTGACATCAATACGAAATCTTGGGAAACCCACTGCGCGCTAACAGCGGATGGCAATACGCTGTATTTCTTGAGTGACCGTAAGGGCGGCATAGGTGGACGCGACATTTATCGTGTTGTAAAGCTGCCCACTGGCGAATGGAGCAAGTCCTTGAACCTTGGTAGTGTGGTCAACACGCCTTACGACGAAGATGGCGTGTTCATTCACCCGAACGGCCGCACCATGTACTTCGCCAGCAAGGGGCACAACAGCATGGGCGGCTTCGACATTTTCACCTCGGAGATGGCTGATGATGGCACGTGGGGAAAGCCGGAAAATATCGGCTACCCGTTGAATACCGTGGACGATGATGTGTTCTTTGTGACCACCGCCGATGGTCGTCGTGGTTATTTCAGCAGTGATAAGAACGGTGGCTACGGCGAGAAGGATATCTACTTCGTCGATTTTCCGGAGAACATGGAGGCCGAAGGGCTTACTGTCCTGAAAGGCTTCATCATAGCTCCTCCAGGGGAAACACTTCCGCCAAGTACCATACTATATGTAACGGATAAAGCCACAGGTGAGGTGAAGACCTACAAGCCCCGCCAGCGTGATGGTGTGTATGTGGCGATCCTACCTCCTTGCAAAGAGTACAACTTGGACTACCGAGTGAATGATAAGACGGTTCACACCGAGGACATTTTCGTGGAATGTGAGAGTGCCTACCAGGAGATCAATAAAGAGATCTACTTGAATCCTGTAGCCCTTGATGGCCCAGGAAGTATTGTGGACCTGCCCAAAGGCTCGCCTCCAGGCAGTAAAGAGAAAGGGGAAAAGGTTGGTCCTGGCGGTAAGGACAAACCCGGTAAGGAGGAGCCCCTCACCGATGCGCAGTTGAAGGAAAAGCGCGACAAGCACGTTGCGCCAGATGCCACATTCATTGATGAATACGCCAAGTACTACGCGTACAACGTGAAGGACATCGACCAGGCTGAGGCTGAATGGAAGAAATTCATCGATTCGGTGGTGGGCATTATGGACAAGGACGGGTCGGCTCGCTTGGTTATTGAAGCCAGCGCCAGCCATGTGCCTACCAAAACGTTTGGAACCAACGAGAATTTGAGCAACCAACGCTTGGAAGATGCCCGCAAGCGATTGATCGAAGCGGTAACAGCGCGCGGCAAGGACACTTCCAAGTTGTTGTTGGAAGCTGTGAACCACAGAGTTCAAGGACCCGCGTACAAAGGCGATTTCAAGAACACGGAGAAATACGGAAAGTTCCAGTTCGTGAAACTGAAAGTTCACTGATCGAACAACCTGTTGAAAACGAAGCCCCTACCGATCCGTCGGTGGGGGCTTCTTCGTTCGGATATTCGACGCATGCTTCTGCAACTTACCCGCCCGCTCGCCTTTTTTGATCTTGAAACTACTGGTATACGCATCGGCCGGGACCGCATCGTACAGATCGGGATCGTGCGCTTGATGCCGGATGGCAGTCGAGAAAGCTACCAGACACTGGTGAACCCTGAAATGCCGATCCCCGCAGAGGCTACTGCCGTTCACGGCATCACGGACCTGGATGTGGCCATGGCGCCCAGGTTGCAGGATGTTGCGGAAGAAGTCCTCGAACATCTGGCAGGCTGTGATCTTAGCGGGTTCAACGTGATCAGGTTCGATGTGCCGTTCTTGTCCGAGGAATTGCATCGCGTGGGTACTTCATGGGATACTTCCACCGCTCGGATCGTGGATGCCCAGCGCATTTACCACAAGATGGAACCGAGGAATTTGAGCGCCGCGTTGAAGTTCTACGTGGGTCGTGATCATGAAGGTGCACACGATGCGTTGGCCGATGTTCAAGCGACCGCGGATGTCCTTCTCGCTCAGCTGGAGCGCTATTCCGAGTTGCCACAAACCGTCGCCGAACTAGGTGAGATCAGTGGGGACCGCCAGCGCAGTCCTGACGCGGCAGGCAAATTGAAGTTTGACGATAAGGGTCATGTGTGCCTGGGCTTCGGCAAATACAGTGGCTGGACTTTGGAGAACATCGGGCGAAATGATCCCGGATATCTGCAATGGCTGATGACCAAGGCGGAATTGCCGGCAAGTACGCTGGCTATAATGAAGAACGTATTGTCGAACATGGAAGCATGAGGGTATCCTCGTGTCCCACGCACATTTCCCAATAGTCCGACCATGAAGATCATTTGTATCGGCCGTAACTACCGTGATCATGCTAAAGAACTGGGTAATGCTGTTCCGGACGAACCGGTTTTTTTCCTGAAGCCCACTACGGCGTGCCTCTACCCCGGGCAATTGATCCGGCTCAAACCGCAACTTGGCGAGATCCATCACGAACTCGAACTGGTGGTGATGGTGGACAGTTACGCCAGCAATGTTCCAAAAGCCATGGCACTCGGACTGATCGCGTCATTCACGTTGGGGTTGGACCTGACAGCGCGCGATGTACAGAATGAGCTGAAGGCGAAAGGGCTTCCGTGGGAAAAGGCCAAAGCCTTCGATGGTAGTGCGGTGCTCGGCGAAGTGGAATTGCCAATGACCGCCGGGACCAATTTGCAGGGCTTCGACATTCAGTTGAAGCGCAACGGTGCGGTCGTGCAACATGGCAATACGAGCGAAATGCTCTTTTCGGTAGCAGATATCATCAGTCACGTATCGAATTACATCACGCTGGAGCCGGGTGACCTGATCTTTACAGGAACACCAGCCGGGGTGGGTCCCATCACGCATGGGGATCTTTTGGAGGGATTCCTTAACGGCAATTGCGTGTTGCGCGCCAACGTCGAGTGATCTTGTTCCTCTGCGCCGGTTGAAAAGATAGATTTGCGGTTGTATCGGGAATAGCCCTCAGATCTTCCACCCTCGCATCTTTCCAGCTCATGTCACGTATTGTCCAAGTAGGTAACATCCAGTGTGGCAACGACCAGCTATTCCTCATTAGTGGTCCTTGTGTGATAGAGGAGGAGAGCGTGATGTTGCGTACAGCGGAAACGCTCAAGCGCGTGAGCGAGAAGTTGAACCTTCCCGTGATCTACAAGAGCAGCTTTACCAAGGATAATCGCAGCGACGTCAATTTTTACATGGGGCCCGGTCTTGATGAAGGGCTGAAAGTGTTGCAACGGATCAAGAAGGATTTCGGCTTTCCGCTCTTGACGGATATCCATTACCCCAGCCAAGCTGCGCCTGCAGCAGAAGTTTGCGATGTGCTCCAGATCCCGGCATATCTGTGCATGCAGACAACGTTGATCGTAGAAGCGGCCAAGACAGGGGCTGTGAT
>JANNYL010000023.1:0-3834 GCA_031410075.1 Flavobacteriales bacterium | reverse complement strand
CAATGCCCTTCAACCTGTTTACAGTACTACCGAGAATGCTTCCGCTCGTGGGCTGAACAGTAGGGGCATCGGCAAACTCACCGAAGCATTGTTGCAACGCCCGGATTTCCACCTGCCCGAGACACTGAACCCTGATCTGGTCATGTTGCTCGGTGGCATCTCGCGCATGGACGCGTTCCGCCACGCTCATGCACCACGCGACCAACGCTTGCTCGATGAAGCCACGCGTCGCCTGAAGTTCGAAGAGCTCTTCTTCATCCAATTGCAACTGCTCAAGCAAAAAGTACTGATGGCGCGCAGCGTGCACGGCGTTCGCTTCACCAAGGTGGGGACTTTGCTGAATGACTTCTATTCGAAGCATCTTCCATTTGAGCCAACCAACGCTCAAAAACGGGTGGTCAAGGAGATCCGCAAGGACATGGGCAGCGGCCGCCAGATGAACCGCTTGGTGCAGGGTGATGTGGGAAGTGGCAAAACGCTCGTGGCCTTGTTGAGCATGTTGATCTCGCTGGATAACGGCTACCAATGCGCGTTCATGGCCCCCACGGAGATCCTCGCCCAGCAGCACTTCGCCACGTTGAGCCGCATGTTGAAAGAGATGCCGCTGGAGGTGCGGCTGCTGACTGGAAGCACAAAGACCGCCGCGCGTAGAAGTCTGCTCGCCGCGCTCAAGTCCGGCCACATCCACATCCTCATAGGCACACACGCGTTGTTGGAGGATCCTGTGGTTTTCGACAAGCTCGGGCTCGTGGTGATCGATGAGCAACACCGATTTGGCGTGGCGCAACGGGCGAAACTCTGGGCCAAGGCTGAAGTGCCTCCGCACGTGCTCGTGATGACCGCCACGCCCATACCGCGTACACTGGCGATGACGTTGTACGGCGACCTTGATGTAAGCGTGATCGATGAGTTGCCGCCAGGTCGCAAACCGGTCAAAACCGTGCACCGCTTCGATTCGAGCCGCAACGCTGTGTTCGCCTTCTTGGAAGAGGAGGTCACAAAAGGTCGACAGATCTACATCGTGTATCCGCTCATCGAGGAAAGCGAAAAGAGTGACCTGAAAGATTTGACGGATGGGTTCGAAAGCCTTTCGCGTCGCTTCCCGCTGCCGAAATACGCGGTGGGCATGCTGCATGGGCGAATGGACCCGGCGACCAAGGACTATGAGATGGCGCGGTTCAAGAAGGGCGAAACGAACATCCTGGTCTCTACCACCGTGATCGAGGTAGGTGTGGATGTGCCGAACGCCAGCGTTATGGTGATCGAGAATGCAGAGCGCTTCGGTCTCTCGCAATTGCACCAGTTGCGTGGTCGCGTGGGACGCGGTGCGGACCAGAGCTTCTGCATCCTGATGACCGGCGATAAATTGGGTAACGACAGCCGAACGCGGATCAATACAATGGTTCGTACCAACGACGGGTTCGAGATCAGCGAGGTGGACTTGCGCTTGCGTGGTCCTGGTGATCTGATGGGTACGATGCAGAGCGGTATACCCGAACTGCACATTGCAGACCTGATCGCGGATGTGGAGATTCTTCAACAAGCTCGCTCAGTGGCCCAGCGCATTCTCGATGCCGACCCCGATCTGCGCGACCCTGCCCATGTGAATATCGCAGCTGTCCTTTCGGATCGTACCCGCAACAAGCCCTTGTGGGGTCGGATCAGCTAGTTGGGCAACCCTATGGGTCCTAAGCCAGCTCCGCCTTGCAGGAAGAGGAACCCGCAGCGGATCCTCAGTTCACTTCATTGTTGACACTACTGAAGCGATCACTGGGATCACTTGCCCACACTAGGCTTCAAGCGCTTGGCGACGGCGTATAGTGTCCGGGTCCAGTACGTGCAAAAGACAACCAGCAGCGATCATGAACTGTGCCAAGGCATAAGTGATGGTCACTGCGGTCGGCCCCCAGGACAAAGGCCTCAAAAAGCGATTTGTTGCGAGCAGGCTGTCCGACACGATGAACAGCACAGCGCCAACCAGAACCATCCAAAAACTGCGTGGGAACGTACGCGTGTAGCGGAATGCAGCCAATATTCCCATACAGGAAATAGCCACTACGTAAGCGATCACAGGGATCATCAATCCTTCGTCCAAGCGAGGTGCCAATTCCCATGAAAAGTACACGGCGAACAAAGCGAACAACAATGCTATGGAGCTGCCTAATACCAAGCCATCCGTGCCGCCCACTTCGGATATGTTCCGTAAAAAGGCGATCGAATAGCATAGGTGCGCGAGCAAGAATGCCGCTAACCCGATCATGAAATTGAACTCATCCATATGCTGGAACAGCAATGCGATATCCCCGATCAGCGAGAAGAAAAGCCCCCCTTGGATCATCAAGGTGAAGCGATCGCCATAGCGACGACTGTTGAAGAAGAACCACGATGAAAGTATCAGCATCATCGCAGGCTTGCACACGTACTCCAGCCAATGACTATTGGCCGAAGTGGCTACAACGCAACCTATCGCAACCGCGGAATAAGCAATACCGTTGATCAGTGTGTCTTTCTTGAAGTCCATGGAACGCTTGACAATATTAATCCACCGATCCGATGAGGCCTCTGTAGACCCGGACTGGCTTCCCTCTGAACAAGGTGGTTCTTTCCAATTGGAGCCCATTTCGTTCTGCAACACGCTGGCTTGGCAGGTTGTCCGGGTCGATCAAGGAGATCACTGAGGGGGCCAATGCTCTTTCACGCGCGAACGCTTTGCAGAATACCGCTGCTTCCGTTGCGAAGCCCTTATGCCATTGGCCAGGTAGCAAATGGTAACCGATCTCCAGTTCCATTTTTCCGTCCACCTCCTGTGTGAGGAGTCCGCACAAGCCCACAAATTCTCCTGTACCAAGCAGTTCAAGTGCATGCAAGCCGCTTCCATCCCGTTCATATCGCACAAAAGACCATTGGAGGAATTGCCGGGCTGCTTCGATACCGCTCAATTCAAGATGCATGAAGCGAACGGCTTCAGGGTTGTTGATGTAGGCCAACCAGGGTTCCGCATCCGCTTCGCACACCTTCCGGAAACGAAGTCGTTCGGAACAGCTTCCTTCCAACGAGGGAATGGGTAGGTTGATCATGATCGGTCGCGAACGGCGTGGGACAAAGATCCACCGAAACGCCTTTGGTACTTTCGCCGACCTTTCTGAAACGCAATGCGCATCTCCTGGAACTGGCTTCGCACACTGATCGATACCGATCTTTCTCCTCAGCAAGCGGCTGAAGTGCTCACAAGCACAGGTTTGGAGGTTGAGAGCGTTGAAGTAATTGAGCAGGTGAAAGGCATGCTGGCCGGTGTGGTGGTAGGTCATGTTCTTTCTTGTGATAGACATGCTGATGCTGATCGCCTGCGAGTTTGCTCCGTGGATATCGGTGTTGGTGACCCACTGGGCATAGTTTGCGGTGCACCGAACGTTGCTGTTGGGCAGAAGGTGCTGGTGGCTACTGTCGGTACCACGTTGTTTCCGCTCACTGGCGACCCGCTTACGATCAAGAAGAGCAAGATCCGTGGTGTCGAAAGCACTGGCATGATCTGCGCAGAGGATGAACTTGGTCTGGGTGAAAGTCATGATGGGATCATGTTGCTCGATCCGGCGACCGCTGTTGGAACATCAGCAGCTGATCTCCTGGGATTGAAGAGAGACTTCGCGTTGGAGATCGGCCTTACGCCGAACCGTGCTGATGCGATGAGCCATATCGGTGTTGCGCGGGATCTTGCAGCTGCACTTTCGGTGCGATCCTCGGAACCCGTCACATTGAAGTGGCCTGATGTCGGCGCTTTTCAAGGATCCGCAGGAACAGAAGGAATGAAGGCGGAAGTGCTAGCGCCTATCGCAT
>JANNYL010000022.1:0-7149 GCA_031410075.1 Flavobacteriales bacterium | reverse complement strand
CACGAAGAACACGGGCAACGTGGTGATCTTGAACCAGATCAACGCGGTATCGCCGAACAACGTGCAGATCGGCGGTATACGTGTGGGCTTCGAGAGCGGCATCGACATCAGCTGCAACAATATCGCCAACATGTCGGGAAGCGTAACGACTTACGGCATCACCTTGGGTGCTGTGCCGTCGAACACCTTCACCACCTTCACGGGCAATGAATCCGAGGGTGCCACGATCAACGGCAACGTGCTGGACAATGTGGTACGCACGGGTGATGGCACAGCCATGGGTATCGGCGTATGCACGATGACGGCAGCTTCCCCAGCGGCGAACTCGATCAGCAACAACATGATCAGCGGTGTGCGCACAACGGCCGCAACGCCCAGCGATGCTCCTTATGGCATTTTGCTCGGTGGTGGCACGGGATCCACGAACGTGATCCACAACACCGTGTCCATGACCGGTGTGGGCGCTTCCAGCAGCCCGACATTCGGTATCGCCATTGGTGGCACGAATCCGGTGGTTATTCTGAACAACAACATCTTCTCGAACCTCACCACCACCACAGGGAACAAGGTGGCGATCGCGCTGAACTACAGCGGGACCTACACGAACCTGACCTGCGACAACAACGATTATTGGACGCTTGCCGCAGCCATGGCCTCGGTCAGTGGCTTCAACACCACGCCGCTCACGAACTTCAGCACATGGCAATCCATCACCGGGAAAGATGGTGCCGGCAAGAACGTGCAGCCGATCTTCGTAAGTGCGACCAATTTGCACTTGGACAACACCAACGCCAGCAACATCAGCAACCTGATGACCGGAGGAATCACCACATCGGTGACCGACGATATCGACTGCACATTGCGCGGTGGTTCGCCCACGATCGGTGCGGATGAGTTCTCTGTTGCGGGTTGCGCGGGTTTGCCTGCTGCAGGTACCAGCTCACCAGCCACCGTTAGCGTTTGTTCGGGCCTTACCACCAGCATGAGCAACAACGCGGTGAACTTGGCAACGGGTATAACCTACCAGTGGCAAGTTGGCGCGGTGGGTGGACCATACAGTAATGTGGTAGGTGGCACAGGTGCTACCACACAGAGCTATACAACTGGCGTTCTTGTTGCAGGTACCTATGGTTATGTGTTGCGCATTCGTTGCGGGAACGAGATCCCTCCTAATGGCGACAGCTTCAGCAGCGAAGTGGTGGTAACTGTAAACCCCGCTCCTACGGCAACCCCAACAAGCAACAGCCCGATCTGCGAAGGTTCAACATTGAACTTGGATGGCAACACGGTTGCTGCCGCCGCCTACGCATGGACAGGCCCGAACGGTTTTGTTAGCGCAGTTGAAGACCCCACCATTGCCGGGGCAACCACCGCAGCTGCGGGAACCTATAGCTTGATCATTACTGCCGGTGGATGCCCCAGTTTGGCTGGTACCACGAGTGTAGTGGTTAGCGCACAACCAACAGCCATTGTCATCACTCCTGCAACACCAGCGGCATTCTGCGAAGGTGGTTCTGTCGGACTCACCGCGAGCGGTGGCCTTGTGTTGGGGACTTCTAGCCCGACATCCGGCACGATCAGCGTTACCATACCGGATGTGAGCGCCGCTGGGATCAACAACGCGCTTACAGTATCCGGTGTGCCAGGCGGTGCCACGGTGGACAGCGTAGTGGTTACCTTCAGCATCACCCATGGTTTCGATCAGGACATCATCGTGGACCTAGAAGCACCGAACGGGCAGATCATCAATCTGGTGAAGGGTAACATCATCACAGGCGGGACCAACTTCACCAATACCCGCGTGAGCTCAGACAATACACGACCTGCGTTCACGGCTACCGGTGCTCCCTTCACCAACACGTGGCGCGCAGACGCTGCAACCACCGGGTTCCAACTTTCGCCAAGTCCGTTGCCGACCACAAGCACATGGAGCAGCCTGTACGGCACACCGAATGGAGGCTGGAAGATCCGGGTGTACGATGATGAATCGATCGGAACCGGCACGCTGACCAACTGGCAATTGAAGCTGGTATACAGCACTCCGACAACCTACACGTGGAGTCCGGCCACCGGCCTTAACACGACCACCGGCCCGAGCGTAACTGCAAGTCCGAATGCACCTGGCCAGACCTACACCGCGAGCGTGGTGAATGGTGCTTGCACGAGCAGCGCGAACGTGAACGTTGTAGTGAACCCGCTACCCACGGTTACCTGTGGTAGCTACGGACCATTATGCAGTAACGCAGCGGCCATCACCCTCGGTGGTTCACCAGCCGGTGGAACATGGACAGGAACAGGGGTGAGCGGCAGTGGTCCTTACACCTTCAACCCAAGTGCAGGAACGCAAACGCTGAACTACAGCTACACGGATGTGAACGGTTGCAGCGGAAGCTGCATGACCACGATTACGGTGAATGCCGCCCCTGTTGTGACTTGCGGCAGCTACGGACCCGTTTGCTCGGATGCGTCTGACATCACTCTCGGTGGTTCGCCAACGGGCGGAACCTGGAGCGGCACCGGTGTTACCGGAAACAGCTTCGATCCGAGCGCCGGTACGCAGACCGTCAGCTACAGCTTCACCGATGGCAATGGTTGCACGGCCAGCTGCTCTGCCACCATCACGGTGAATCCGCTGCCTGTTGTGACCTGCGGTTCCTACGGACCAGTTTGCACGGACGCTGCTGACATCACCCTCGGTGGTTCGCCAACGGGCGGAACTTGGAGCGGTACGGGTGTTACCGGCAACAGCTTCGATCCGAGCCTGGGCACACAGACCCTCACCTACAGCTTCACAGATGGCAATGGTTGCTCAGCGAGCTGCCAGACCACCATCAACGTGAACCCGCTGCCGGTGGTCACTTGCGGTTCTTACGGGCCCTTGTGCGACAACGATGCGCCGATCGCCTTGGGTGGTTCGCCCTCCGGTGGAACGTGGAGCGGAACGGGCGTGGATGGCAGCTCGTTCGACCCGAGCGTCGGTACACAAACCCTCACTTACATATACAGCGATGGTAACGGTTGCACGAACAGTTGCCAAACCACGATCGTCGTGGGTACTTCTGTGAACTGGTACGTGGATGCTGACGGCGACGGCGCTGGTGACATCGACGCAACCCCGTTGGTGGCCTGCGCTCCGCAGCCAGGATACTCGCTGAACAACACCGACGAGTGCGACAACGATCCGCTGAAGACCGAGACAGGCACCTGCGGTTGTGGTGTGGCGGAGACCGACACGGACAGCGACACGTATGCTGACTGCATCGACGGTTGCCCTACGGATCCGTTGAAGCAGAACCCCGGTGCCTGCGGTTGCGGTCTGGCGGATACGGATACGGATGGGGACCTTGTGTTCGACTGCGTGGATGGTTGCCCACTGGACCCCAACAAGATCGCCCCGGGCGTTTGCGGCTGCGGAAGTCCGGACATCGACAGTGACAACGATGGCACATTGAACTGCCTGGACGGCTGCCCGAACGATCCGAACAAGCTGGCCCCAGGCACCTGCGGCTGTGGCAACCCTGAACCGGGCGCAACCTGTGATGATGGAAATGTGAACACCATCAACGATGTGATCACAAACGCATGCACCTGCGCAGGCACTCCTGTGTCGCCTACTTACCAATTGGCGCTCACCACCGACAACAACGGTTCCGAGACCTCATGGGAAGTGCGCACGTTGACCAACAACACGCTCATGTGCACAGGAGGCGGCTATGCGAGCAACAGCACGCAAACGCTCAGCTGCCAATTACCTGATGATTGCTACAAGCTCACCATCTTCGATACCGGTGGAGATGGTATGTGCTGCATGAGCGGCAATGGTGGCTTTGTGCTGCGCACAGCGACAGGCGAGCGCATCATCGATGCTGGTGGGCAGGGCATATTCACCTCCTCCTCGTCCGTATCGCAAGGTTTCTGCGTTCCGCTCAGCACGAACAAGTTGACACCAAGCCGATGCGATAGGGAGAATTACCTACCGAGCGATTTCATACAAGCGGTTCCTAATGCGGCTGTGCAGGCACAATTCGGCATCGGCAACCAAACCGATGATGGATATTGGTTCTGGTTCTTCAATCCAAACGGAGGATACGATCGCAGGATCTTCGTTAGTCATAGTAGTGCGAACAACACGTTCCCTGCCGGTGCTGATCGTTGCAGCTACTTGAAGTTCACAACGATCGTGACCAATCCGCTCCCACAGAACATGCTCTTGAACGTTCGTGTGCGCACGCAAGTGAACGGGGTGCTCAGTGCCTTTGGATCGGCATGCCGTTTCAAGATCGACCTTACGAACCAGTGCCCCACCACGCAGTTGAATCCAACAGCGGGCCCGCTCCTCTCCTGTGGTCTTACGGGTGTGTTGCTGAACGGATCCCGGACGATCTACGCCGTATCAGTTCCATCGGCAAACAGGTACCAGTTCGAGTTCACGAAACCGGGATACCTCCGCAAGATCGCGGTACCAACTTCCAGCCTCGTGTTGCAGGTGTGGGGGACACTGCCGCTCACGTACAACAGCACATATTCGGTGCGCGTGCGCGTGAGCTTTGACAATGGGGTCAATTACTGTCCGTTCGGCACAACCTGCCAGCTTTCAACCGCTGCAGGGCCTGGCCAAAACGAACGCAGCTTGATCGATCCGATCGTGGACGAGAGCGCGCTGACGATTTGGCCGAACCCCAATGCGGAAGGTCGCTTGAATTTGAACTTGAACGGCCTTGGTGAAGGCACCCATGCGGTAAGCATCGACCTCTTCGACCTGATGGGTAGCCGTGTGCAGAGCGAGTTGGTGAACGTGGACGGCGAAAACCTGAACACGGCGATCAACTTGGGCAATGGATTGGCCCGCGGCGTGTACTTGGTGCAAGTAACCGCGAACGAACAGGTTTACACCAAGCGTTTGGTTATCGAGTAAGGCTGAACTTCCACTTCCAGAAAGCCCCTTTGCCTAACGGCGAAGGGGCTTTCGTTTTAGCAGTGAAAAGCACTCTGATCGCGATCTCCCTTCGATCACCGGATCGCTAAAAAAGATGATTCGTCGATGAAATTGAACAGCTGGACGGCACTTTTCACTTGACAGCCGATAGGGCATCCTTCCAATTTGCGGGTCCGATAACCGGAAAAACTCTCGCACATGCTGAAGTTCCATACTCCCTTAGCGCTTCGATCACTGCTTGGCTCCTTGGACAGGATCCTGGTGACTATGTTCCTTGCACTCTTCGTATCAGGTGCAAGCGCCCAGTTCACATACACCTTCACCGCTGTTGGCGGCACTTACACACAGGTAAGCGCCGGTGGCACGGATCTGAACTCGATCGAGGATGATGATATCCATAGTGCGAGCATTCCGCTAGGATTCGCCTTCGGCTACGCGGGTTCGAGTGTGACCACGGTGAAAGTGAACAGCAACGGCTGGATCTCGATGGATGACGTGAACGACAGTCCCAGCGCTGCGCAAGGCAGAGACAATTCAACTTTCGGCTCGGCGAACGGAAACGTGCGACCGGGCATTTTCCCACTATGGGACGACCTCGATGGCAACAGCGTAGGCGTGGCTCGTTACGAGACCACAGGATCGGTGGGTAGCCGCGTGTTCACGATGGAGTGGCGGAATTGGGAATGGAATTTCAGTGCGAACGCCGCTGTCATTTCCTTCGAGTGCAAATTGTATGAGGGTTCGAACATTATCGAATTCATCTACCGCCCGGAGACGGGCAATGTGAACACAGCCAGCGGTGGTGCATCTATCGGCCTGCTGGCTACCGCATCAGGTAGCTTCTACTCCCTGAACGGTACAGGAACAAGCCCTACCGCGAGTACGAGCACCGCAACTACCACCCTCCTGACCAAACCGGCCACTGGACAGATCTATCGCTTTACGCCAGCGGGGTGCACAGCGCCAACTATCTCCTCTACAACCAACTCGGGTCCGATATGCTCAACCGGCAGCCTGAGTTTGAACACAACCACAAGTGCAGGTACCGCACCATTCAGCTACGTGTGGAGCGGCACAGGCACGTTCAGCAGCCCGATCGTATCGAACCCGACGGTTACAGGAGCAGCCACGGGCACTTACTCCGTAACCGTAAAGAACTGGTGCGGTACTTCCGCCAATGGCAGTACCAATGCTACAGTCAATCAACCACCGTCCACCGCTGCAGCTGGTGGAGATCAGACCATCTGCGCAGGCGGCACCCAAGTCCTCGCAGCAACCACACCAGCCGTAGGCTCGGGTTCATGGACCGCCATCGCTGGACCCAATACCAGTCTCTCCCAGATCGTCCCTACGAACGCGAACAACGCCGTGTTCACCCCAACTACAGGTGGTACTTACACGCTCACTTGGACCACGTCCAACGGTGTTTGTACTTCGTTGACTGACCAAGTAGTGATCACGGTGAACAACCCGGCCACCACACCCAATGCCGGTTTGGACAAGACCATTTGCGCTTCGCCTGGTACGGCGACCATGACGGGGAACACGATCACCACCGGAACGGGTACCTGGACCAAGATCTCCGGTGGTGCGGGTGGTGCGATCACATCACTCAACTCTCCGACCACTACGATCACCGGCCTTCTCTCGGCCAGCAGCCCTTACGTGTATCGTTGGTCCAGTGCTATCGCGGGTTGCCCAAATCCAACGCCCGATGATGTGACCATCGTGGTGGATCCAGCACCAACAGCGGCTAATGCTGGTGGTGACCAATCGCTCTGCCTCAGCGCTGTCTCGATGAACCTGGCAGCCAACACACCGGGTGTGGGTACAGGTTCATGGACCGCGATCGCAGGGCCGAACACGAGCCTGAGCCTGATCAATCCTACCAATGCGAACAACGCGACATTCACCCCAACGACCACAGGGGCCTACACGCTCACATGGACAACTTCGAACGGTGTGTGCCCGAATTCCACGGACAACGTGGTGATCACCGTGCAGCCTTTCGCTTCGGCGGTATCGCAGACATTCAACGCGAACGGCAGCTTCGTGGTACCCGCTGGTGTTACGCAGATCAGCGTACAGGCTTGGGGTGGCGGTGGTGCGGGTGGTGGATCCACTGATGCTGGTCTCTCGGGCAGGGGTGGCGCAGGTGGTGGTGGTGGCGCATTCATCACAAAACTCCTGACTGTTAGCCCAGGCAGCACATT
>JANNYL010000021.1:0-10830 GCA_031410075.1 Flavobacteriales bacterium | reverse complement strand
TTTCCCCCCCCCCCCCCGTTGCTGGCTCCGGAACACGGCGGGGTTCACACGGTGGTCGCATCCCGGTTGGGGGGGCACACCCCCCCCGATCCAGGCTTCTATGAGGTCTGTCATTCCGGCCCCGGATGCGACTCCGGGGTGACCCGGAATCTCGGTTTGGCGACCATACATTTCCACGGCTCGCAGAGGGAAGCCACTTTCAACCGTATTGTATTGAAGCCTTTGCCGATCGCGGTTTTTTGCACTATCGCTCGGTTTTCTTTGGACAACAGTGATCGCGATCAATCCTCCTGCTCCTTCAGCACCAAACGATCAAGGTGCTGGCGGCGCAATTTGCCGCTGCTATTGAAGAACCATTCCTTCAATCCATAATGATTACCCCTGCGGAGGCCACTGTGGTACGTGCCAAGCAAGTTCTTCTTGCTGCTCAGTTTTTGTAAGGTGCGCGTCACCATTAACTCAACTTCAGGGCCATTCACAGCAGGTTCTTGCGCCTCGGCCCATTTTCCGGCGTGTTTTAGAATATCCTCTTTCGGTAAAAGCAAACCAGTGGTTTTTATGGCATTCAGCACCATGTTGTCCCAAACGTTCAATTCGCGGGGTTCACGCGTGCGTTTCGGCGGACGGCCTGGACCACGTTTTGATTTCTTCACCACTATTTCACCCTTGCGAGGGCGGCCCGGCCCACGTTTCGGCCCGTTCGCCACTACTTCACCTTTTCGTGGGCGGCCGCGACCGCGTTTTACAGTGCCTTCAGGCAGCGCTTTCTCGGTTGCTTTCGGCAAAGAAGCCTGCGTCTTTTTGAGGTCCTGTAGTGCATTTCGCACTTGGTCGAGTTGAAAAACCAGTCGCCTGCGTTCACCACGGTAATGGTTCAACAAGGCTTCCAGGTCTTTTTCGGGCATTTTATTTTTCGCCATGGCTTTATGAGTTGATTATTTCACGGAGCACGGCAAAAATAGCCGACCAGACCTGGATATTGTGTGAATAATGTGACTTCTATTATTTGAAAGGCTGGAATTGTTCATTTCACATCAATGCGAGGAGGACCAATAGCGCTCACGAATTCGCCGATCTGGCGATCAGGGAGTCCTGTTCTCCGCAACAGATCAGCGACGGCACCAGCCTCGAGCGGGGCGCAGGCGATCAACAGGCCACCACTGGTCTGGGGGTCACTCAGGAACATCATTCGTTCCATGGAAGCTGCACCATCAACGGAAGAAGCAAGACTTTTCCAATTCCGGAACGAACCATCGGGGTAGCAACCCTCGGCCAGGTATACGGCTGCTTCAGGTATGCGCGGAATGGCGTCGAACTGCAGGCGTGCGCCAAGGCCACTACCGTTGCACATTTCCAGCAGGTGGCCAGCCAAACCGAAACCGGTGACATCGGTTAGTGCGTGTACTCCGCCAAGTCCGCCTAGTTCAACACCAACGCTGTTGGGCCTCACCATCAGGTCGCGAGCGATGTGGGCATGCTCTGGTCTGAGTTTTCCACGTTTTTGCGCAGTGCTTAGCAAACCAACGCCGAGTGGTTTTGTAAGGAAAAGCACATCACCTGCAAGCGCGGTATCGTTGCGTTTCAGGTGTTCCTTTTTCACCTCACCGGTCACGGCCAAACCGAAAAACGGTTCCGGTGCGTCGATGCTATGTCCGCCGGCGAGAGGAATGCCGATATCATGACAGGCCTGCCTTCCACCTTCTACGACCTGTTGCGCCAGATCTGGGCCAAGTTTTTCGATGGGCCAACCCAGGATCGCCACCGCGAGCAGAGGCTTTCCGCCCATGGCATACACATCGCTGATCGCGTTCGTTGCGGCAATGCGACCGAAGTCGAACGCGTCGTCGACAATGGGGGAGAAGAAGTCGGTTGTGCTGATCAGGCAGCGGCCATCTCCCAGGTCGTACACCGCAGCATCGTCACGAGTACCATAGCCCACAAGCAATTTCGGATCCGGAAACGTTCCTAGCGCGCTCTTGAGGATCACCTCCAATTGCGCTGGGGCGATCTTGCAACCGCAGCCAGCCCCGTGGCTGTATTGGGTAAGTCGAACGGGTTCGGTCTTATTAAGGCTGTCCATCATGGGCGATCAAGCGTTCGGCGAGTCCGCGAAGATCGCTCGCCGCTGCAGGGAGCCGAGAGATCTTGGATGCATCCCGTTTCATGGTGCCGTGCAAGTACGCCTTGTCGTAGTAGGTGAGTGTGAGGATGGCCACGGTTAACAGGTCATCCACAGCCAATGCTTCCAACGCGGTTTTGCAATGTTGCGGGCCCAAGCGCTTACCGATGCGCGTTAATGCTTCTGCCAATTCTTCTTTCGGGTACTTGCCGTAGTCCACCACCAACCGGGCTGCTCTTTCTTCCAACGGCATTTCAGCGAAGAACAGGTTGGCTGCGCGCATTTGGGCAAAGAAGTCGTCGTGGATCTTGGCCCGGCCGATCATCATGCTTTCATCTTCCACCCATATCGGTTTAGCAGTATCCAGCGAGCGCAACGCGGACCAGAGCAAATTCTCGAAGTGTTCCGTGGTGGGTTGCGGCAGCTCGCCAATAGCGCCGAAGCTCGAGCCTTTGTGGTGCGCCATTGCTTCGAGGTCGATAACTTGTTGGCCAAGTTCACGGAGGTGCATCAGCGTTTCCGTTTTGCCTGTTCCGGTAAATCCGCCTAGCACGCGCAGATCAACGGGTAAGACCATTTCTGTCTGCACATGTTTGCGGAAAGCCTTGTAGCCGCCTTTCAGCGTAAGTACCTCTGCGAAGCCCGATTTATCCAGCAACCACGCCACGCTGCCGCTGCGTTCGCCACCCCGCCAGCAATGCACGCTGATCCGCCCATCGGGTGCGAGCGCGCGCGCTTGTTCCACGATCGTCGCGAGCTTCGGACCTACGATGCGCAGGCCTTCGAGCACCGCGATATCACGGCCTTGTTGTTTGTAGAGCGTGCCCACTACGGCGCGTTCCTCATCGGTAAAAAGAGGAAGACTGTTCGCACCAGGTATATGGCCGCGCGCGAACTCACCGGGCGAGCGCACGTCGATCACAGGAAGATCGGAGGCGATGAATTCGCTGATGGGGAGTTGACGTACCATGGCGGAAAGGTCGGTCAGTCTCCGTTCGATCCGATGATAGAACCCATGGATGCGCCAAGCGCCTGTTGTCCGTGGTTGTTCAGGTGTATCTCGTCCCAGTACATCGTGCGGTCCATGCGGTCAAGCATTTCGACAACCGGTACGCCCCATGCATGAAGCGAGTCCAGCACCTGTTGTCCGCGCAGATCATATCGACGTTGTTCCACTTCCGGCGTTTCGGGGTGCAATACAACGATCAAGGGGATGCCCGCACTGTTCGCTTTCTCTACCAAACGTTTCCAGCCCTCGTTGAAAATGGGGTTGCCCAATGGAGCGTTGGCAGCAGGGGAGAAGAGCAATTTGTCCAAGTATGTCTCCAGCGCCAGCCATGGCCGATGGTCGGGATAGGCGGGATCATGGCCTACGATGGGCTCGAAGGTCATACGGTCGAACGCATCGTGGCTGCTGAAGACGGCGATCAGGAGGTCGGCTTCGAAGAGACCATGTGCATCAAGGAAGGCGGCGGCATTGTCCGGCCCCCAGCTCGGCGCTGAACAATTGAGCACCTGCGCACCGCTGGTCCGTTCTGCAATGCTGGTGGCCAAAGAGTCCTGTGTGCTGCTCAAGCCGCCGTTGATCACGCTATCCCCGATCACGAGTACGCGCTTCTTCTTCTTGGCACCGATAGGCCCGCAACGCATGCCAACCTCGTTGGTGATGAGCCGCACGCCGTCAGCCTCCAAGACCTGGCCCGGTGCAGTGATGTACTCGAAGCGCTCATCCGCGACGAACAAAGGCAGTTGATGGTAGCCACGCATCCGCAGTACCACCTCCCAGCACGCAAGCAGGGCCACTATCACGAGCGCTGTGCGTAACGGCCACTTCTGCATAACGGCGAAGGTCGCTATCTGAACTGTTGGAGCCGTAACGTGATACTATGCACTGGTACTGAGGCCCCGGTTCTCACTTGGATGTGCGTGGTCAATGCAGTGTTTTGTCGCTCGGCTGCCCTGTGCGGTAGGCTTCCCGCTTGGGCGGGACAAGTCGTGGTGGCTGAGTGACAGGCCCTAAAGATCGACTCACTTCCGGCTCGCAGGCCGGAACCACGCATCAACCCCACATGCGGGACATGCGAGCGAGAACTGGAGAGATCGACATCGCAGCCTTCTATTTCAACGCCAGGCGCAACGACAAGCCACACAAGAGCAACGTAACCGGTGTGAACAGGAGCATCTCACGGACATCCAATGCGGCAAGGTTCACCAGTGTGTTCAAGGCGAAGAGGGCCACCATGACCCATGCACCGAACCGTCCGGAACGCTCCAAACGATAGCCGAACATCCCTATGCGCATGGCCACGACGGTGATCATCCCCATGATGATCAGAAGAGAAATGAAGGCCATCGTGGTGAGTTCCCCGGTGGTGCTCAAGCGACCACCCCAAACCATTTCAATGGGCACCAGGCCTGCGATGACGGCCACTTGGAACAATCCTGCGGCCGCCAGCAAGACGAAAAGGATGCGGCTTGCATAGTGGGCTGGGAAGCTCTGTTTCATGCGTGCAACTTACTGGAGGCTGTCAAGCAGTTAGAACTTCACGCTCCTCGCAAGCGATCACGGATGGGTCACCACGGAGAGGTCGGCATGCATACTTTACAGCCGATGAACTGGACCCGGCGTTGCACACCAGCAGTTCCATCGCCCGAACCCGCATGAAAGAGATACCGTTCAGGAGCCTTTCAACAGCTCCCACCTCGCTGCGGCTCTCGGAGGAGTTCGACATCCGGACCATCGAGCAGGTGTTGGGCGGCAAGGACGTGGTGCAGGCCCTTCACCGGCACGACCACTATTTCCTGCTGGTACTTACCACCGGCGAAGGCATGCACGAGTGCGACTTCCGACCGCATGCGCTGGAACCGCACACCATCTATTCCATGCGACCGGGACAAGTACACCGGTTGGAGCTGAAGGTGGGCAGCACGGGCTACATCCTTCAATTCAAAGCCGACTTCCTGGCGACCACCGAGCAAGGCGCGCGACTGGTGTTACGCCGCGCTGGCCACATCGAGGTGTACCGAACGGATGCCGGGCGCTACGGTGAGCTGGTCATGCTCCTGGACCGCATCGTGCGCACCTATGCGGCGCAGCAGGAGGGGCACCTGCACATCGTGCGCGCGTACCTCAGCGCCTTCCTCGCGGATCTCGTCTTGCATGCGCCATCGCCTGCGCCCGTAAGCAGTGCCAAAGGCTACATGCAGGAGCGGTTGGAGGAATTGCTGGAATTGATCGAGACCCATGTGTACGGCACGAAAGAGGTAGCCGCTTACGCGGAGCTGATGCACCTCTCCCCTTTCCAGTTGAATGCCATCGCCAAGGCGGGCACTGGGCGCACCTGTTCCGAATTGATCACGGACCAGATCATCCTCGAAGCGAAACGTTACCTGCTTGCTACCACGGATCAAGTGACCCAGGTGGCCGATCACCTCGGCTATGACGATCCCTCGTACTTCATCCGCTTCTTCAAGAAGCGCACCGGGCACACGCCGGAGGGTTTCCGGCAGAAGTCGAGGTAAGTACCGATAAGTACCGATCGATCACGCGTTCGTCCTATCCCCATGGGTTGGGGTCGGGGTTGCTTTGCCCCCACAAACAACACGACCCATGAAGACGAAAATGAAACTGCTGGCCTCCCTGAAGATCTGGGTGGTCATTTACCCGAGCATCACGCTCTTCCTCGCCCTGTTCGGCCAACAGTTGAGCGTGCTGCCCTTGTACCAGCGCACATTCCTGCTCACCATCTGCCTGGTGCCGTGGATCGTGTTCGCCGGTGTGCCTTTCGTGGATCGCATTATCCGCGCCCTCTCCACGAAGAGCTCGCAGGCTTGATGCCCCTCGCAACTGAACGGCAACAGAAAGATGCACGCCATGACCAGACGGGACTTCATGACACTGAGCGCGACTGCCGCTTGTGTACCAGTCCTACCAATGGGAATGATGTCGCAGCCAATACATGAAGTGATGAACGAGAAACAGCAATTCGATGTGATCATAGTTGGCGGTAGCTATGCTGGCCTTGCTGCGGGCATGGCCCTGGGTCGCGCAATGCGACGTGTGCTGATCGTGGATAGCGGCATGCCGTGCAATCGGCAGACACCCTTCTCGCACAACTTCATCACGCAGGACGGCGTTCCGCCGCTGGATATCGCGGCCATCGCGCGGAAGCAGGTGGAACGCTACACCACGGTGCATCTGTTGAGCGGACTGGTCACGGATGTGGTCAGCACCGAGCACGGATTCGATGTGCGAGTGGACAGCAGCACGGCGTACAGCACGGCGAAGCTGGTCTTTGCCACGGGCGTGCATGATGTGATGCCGGACATCAAAGGCTTCGCAGAGTGCTGGGGCATCTCGGTACTGCACTGCCCATACTGCCATGGCTATGAGGTGCGCGATGAAGTGACCGGCGTGCACGGCAATGGCGAGCGCGGATTCGAGCTCGCACGCCTCATCTCCAACTGGACAAAGGAGTTGACGCTGTTCACGAATGGTAAATCAACACTGACCGCCGACCAAACGGCCAAGCTCCGCGAGCACAACATCGGCATCGTGGAAGCGGAGATCGCTGAACTGGAGCATACGCAGGGACATTTGCAACGCATCCAATTCGAGGGGGGGGGCGCAACAGCCATCCTTGCCCTGTATGCCATACCCACCTACGAGCAGCATTGCACCCTGCCCCAGCGACTGGGTTGCGAACTAACGGAGGCGGGATACATCAAGGTGGACGCGCAGCAGCGCACGAACATCTCCGGGATCTACGCCTGCGGCGACAACACCGCGCGCCTGCGAACCGTGGCGAATGCCGTGGCCTCGGGCACTACGGCGGGTATGATGCTGAACAAGGACCTCATCGCTGAGGATTTCTGAGCCATGCGGCGAAAGGCGATGTAAACCTTCTCCCGAACGATGTAACAGGCCCGCAACAAGTGCGGGGACTTTTGCGCCCTCGAACAAACCACAACCTGAGAATCGACCCACACATGAAGCCCACCTTTCCCCTCGTTGGTTTTCTGTCCCTTGTGCTCAGCACGTCCCCATGGACAAGCACACACGCACAAACCGCCAGCACGATGGATCCGCCGATAGCCTCGCCGGAACAACTTGGTGCAAGCCCCGTCGGGACCGTGAGCCACTGGCTTGCGCGCGGTAGGGCCAAGCGCGCGCACCGTTGGGAGCATCCATCATTCCGCATCCGTCTCGGGCGCTCCTTCAGTATCACCATACCCAAGAATTGAACCCATCATGAACCACATTTACTCATTACTTCTTCGCTTGGCCTTCTTGCTGAGCTTGATCAATGGCTCGGCCGCACTCGGGCAAAGCACCCAACGCTTCACGCTTAGCGGCACTGTAACGGACAGCCTCAGCGGCGAAACGCTGATCGGTGCCAGTGTGATGGTCAGCGGCGCCCAGAACGCGGGCGTGTCCGCTAACGAGTACGGCTTCTATTCCATCACGCTTTCTACTGGCATCTATGAGTTGCAATGCTCGTTCATCGGGTACAGAAAGCAGACCAGTTCCGTGCAGCTCACCGCGAACGTGAAACTGGATCTCGCCTTGGTCCTTTCCAGCCAGGAACTGAGCGAAGTGGTGGTAAGCGGGGAGAAGAAGGGCTTCGACCTGCAACGACCGGACATCGGTGTTGAGCGCATGGACATGAAGGACGTGGAGAAGCTGCCCATGATCTTCGGCGAACGCGATGTGCTGAAAGCGATCCAACTATTACCCGGCGTGAAAAGTGCCGGTGATGGGCAGGCTGGATTCTATGTGCGCGGTGGTGGTGCTGACCAGAACCTGGTGTTGTTGGACGAAGCACCGGTGTACAACGCGAGCCACCTGCTCGGCTTCTTCTCCACCTTCAACGCGAACGCGATCAAGGATGTGCAGCTCTACAAGGGTTCGATGCCTGCGCAGTTCGGAGGCAGGCTCGCCTCGGTGCTGGACATCCGGATGAAGGACGGCAACGACCGCAAGCTGGGCGTAAGCGGGAGCATCGGCACCATCTCCACGAATCTCACCGTGGAAGGACCGATCGCGAAGGGCAAGTCCTCGTTCATCATCGCCGCCCGCCGCACCTACGCGGACGTGTTCCTCAAGCTCTACTCCGACCCAGGGATCCGCAACAACAAGCTCTACTTCTACGACCTCAACGCGAAGGTGAACGTGGACGCCGGCCCCAAGGACAAGCTGTTCCTGAGCGGTTACTTCGGTCGGGACGTGGTAGGCCTTGGCACCACCCTGGGCATCGACTGGGGCAACGCCACGGGCACCGCCCGCTGGAACCACATCTATTCGCCGCGCTGGTTCAGCAACACCTCGTTCATCTTCTCCAATTACAACTACGGCGTGGCGTTCAAGACCGACGCGCACGACTTCAGCATCACCTCGGTGGTGCGGGACCTCAACCTTACGCACGAGCTCAGCTTCTATCCCAAGCCGGGTTCCAAGTGGAAGGTCGGCTTCAGCTCCATCCGGCACACCATCACGCCCGGCAAGGTGGAATCCAGCGGTACATCGGGCGTCAATGCCTTCGCGATCCAGGACCAATACACTTGGGAGAACGCGCTCTTCGCATCGTGGGACAAGACGGTCACCGATCGCCTCACCATGAACATGGGCCTGCGCGTCTCGGGGCTCTCCGTTCTGGGGAAGGGTGATTTCTATACGTTCGATCCCGGAGGCGACTTGACCAGTACGACCGTCCGTGGGAGTGGGGAGGTCGTGCAGACCTACGTGAACCCCGAACCACGGCTGTCATTCAGCTACCTCACCTCCGAGTTCTCGTCCGTGAAAGGCTCCTATGCGCGCATGACCCAAAACATGCACCTGCTCAGCAACAGCACCAGCGGAAGCCCGACGGACCGTTGGATAGGCACCTCGAACGTTATCAAACCGGAGATCGGCGATCAGGTGAGCGGTGGCTACTTCCGCAAGTTGAAGGACGGCGCGTATGAGCTGAGCGGCGAGGTCTATTACAAGTGGATGCAGAACCAGATCGACTACCGGAACGGTGCGGATATCCTCGTAAACCAATACATCGAAGGCGAACTGCTCTTCGGGAAAGGGCGCGCGTACGGTTTGGAAGTGATGGCTCGGAAGAACACCGGTCGCCTCACCGGGTGGATCGGCTATACGCTGAGCCGCACCGAGCGCCAGATCGACGGCATCAACAACGGCGACTGGTACTATGCGCGGCAGGACCGCACGCATGATGTGTCCATCGTCGGCACTTACGCGCTGAACGAGCGTTGGAGCTTCTCCGCCCTGTGGACTTACAACACCGGCAACGCCGTCACCTTCCCCACGGGCAAGTACATGGTGGATGACCAAGTGGTCTTCTCCTATACAGAACGCAATGCTGGTCGTATGCCCGCCTACCATCGCCTGGACCTCAGTGCCACGTTGACGCGAAAGAAGAAGAAGCACGAGAGCACCTGGAACTTCTCGCTCTACAATGCCTACGGCAGGCAGAACGCTTACACCATCAATTTCCAGGAGAACGAGGACGACCAGAACCGCACATCGGCCATCAAGACATCCTTGTTCCGCTGGGTTCCTTCCATCTCCTACGGTTTCAAATTCTGATCGCCATGAAACAGCACTTCCACATCCTTCCCTTCATCCTGTTGAGCGTTGCCTTCACCGCATGCCAAAAGGAGATCACGCTCGATCTCGAGAATGAAAGCAACAAGGTGGTCATTGAGGCCATCATCACCGAAGGCCTCGGTCCGCATACCGTGCACTTCACGCGCTCCATCGGTTTCGATGCGTCGAACACCTTCCCGGCCATCTCCAACGCGATCGTTGTATTGAGCGATGATCTGGGCAACAGTGAGCAGCTCGCCGAGACAGCGCCTGGTATCTATTCCACAGTCACGCTGGTGGGCAGCCAGGAGCGCACGTATCACATGAGCGCCATGGTTGATGGCACCAACTACGCCGCACAATGCAGCATGCCGCAAGCGGTGACCATGGATACCTTGATGATCGATAGTTTCCCATCATTCGGCAGCTACACGAAGATCATTACCCCTGGCTATTGGGACCCGGCAGGGGTGGCCAACTACTACCGGTTCATCGTGGTGGTGAACGGCGTGAAGCAGGAAGGCATCAGCATCGAGAACGATCGCTTCTCAGATGGGAACGCTGTGTTCCAGCCGTTGTTCGTGAGCGGTCTTGAACTGGAGAGCGGTGATGTGGTGCAGGTGACCATGGAGTGCATCGCGCCGGAGGTCTACCACTACTTCTTCAGCATGGCGCAGAACATCGACAATGCGTCAACCCCTGCAGACCCGGATAGCAATATCGATGGAGGCGCGTTGGGTTACTTCTCGGTGCGCACGACCTCCACAAAGACCGTGGTGGTGCCTTGATCGGGTCAGCTCTCATTGTTGTCGCTCGGCTGCCCTGTGCGGTAGGCTTCCCGCTGGGGCGGGACAAGTCGTGGTGGCTGAGTGACAGGCCCTAAAGATCGACTCACTTCCGGCTCGCAGGCCGGAACCTCGCATCAACTCCACACGCGGGCCAACCGAGCGAGAACAGGTAAGCCCTTCTACCGCTTCGCGATGCGGTTGCCCGTGTCGCGTTGCCGGCTGCTCTTGAAGCGCAGGCTTGTTCCGGAACGCCGGGATGCATGTTTGGTCTTGCGTGCTTTCATCCGTCGGCGCCACATGCGGAAACTGGAGGGCAGGGAGTGCTGGCG
>JANNYL010000020.1:0-7851 GCA_031410075.1 Flavobacteriales bacterium | reverse complement strand
AGATCTGGTCGTCGTTGCTCTGAAAGCTGGGGTAGTGCGCATAAAACCGCTGCCACAGTGTGTTGCCCTCGCTATCCAACTGGAACAGCATGCCCACTTGGCCGTGTATGGTGTCGCGTAACCAACCCGCTACTATGAAAGTGCCATCGGGGTTCTCGAAACCAGCGTGAAGGAAACACACCCATTCATCGTACGATGATGCGTATGGTTCGCGCATCCATTGTTGTACCCCAGCAGCATTGTACTTGATCACTTTGGCACGTTCTGGTGTATCTGCTTCAGATCTCCAACCCAAGGCTACAATGCTACTGTCCTGCGTTGCTATCAATTGGTAGTGATTGCCGTTGGTAGTATCCGTACGTCTCCAAAGTTCGATCCCAGCAGTATCAGCACAGATCAGAACTGGTTTGCCGTAGTTCGATCCAGCACTTCCACGTCCCGTTACATAAATGCGCCCATCCTTTCCCTCTTCCACATCTTCGGGGTCGAAGTCCTGGAAGGCGTAGTACGCGAGCGAATCACCTAAGGTGTCCAAGACGTAGACGTAGGCTTCTTCGGGGAGTTCGTGCAAGCCCGATATCAGGAGCCTGGATCTTCTGGTCATCGCAAAACCTCGCATGAGAAAGGTAGTATCAACGTCGATCAATCTTGTCCAGACAGTATCACCTTGCAGGTCGAATTTGTATAAGAACAAGCTATCTATAATGTTTCCAGGCAAGGCTCTGGCCACACCAGCGAAGTACCCATTGTTCACGGCTACCACAGGAGAATATCTTCCCATCCAATCGATCACCGGTGTTTCCACGAATCGTTCGTCGATCCTGTTGCCGACATTATCGAGAAGGGTGGAATAGAGATCCTGCGTATCATCATTCAACCTTCGCTGCAAGCTGAAAACCCGATAGCCCAAATCAGTTTCAAAAACTGAAACACCAAAAGCAAAACCACCACCATTGTTCACATACGCAGAATCGAACCGCACCACCTCCTGGCCCCGCGAACGCAGGGCCAGGAGATTTAGCAGTGCGATGAATATCGTGGTACGCATGCTTTAGTGTTTCACTACCAAACGCGCCACCGCAGCGTGATCAGCGAGTGTTACTGTATATATGCCTTCCGCTAGTTGCGCAACTGGTAAGTGGTGCAAGCCTGCACTTTCTAGGTTACCGGTGGCCACCAAGGCTCCGAGCGCATCTTCAACCGTAAAGCTAGCACCCTTCAATTCTGGTGCGAACACCAACATGGCTTCATCGGCGGCGGGTGTTGGATAAATGCCCAGTGCCGGTTGTTCCACAGCATCAACATGTGTGTCGTTGCTGAAGTGCATTGATTTCGTCTTCACCGGGAAGCGTGGTTCTACATCCACAATGCCGTAACCATGGCCAGCGAGTATGCCCGCGAAGAGCGCGGCACCTTGGTAACCTTCTACAGCCCAGTTCCACAACGAATCCACTTCGGCGCTATCCAACAGCGACCAATCGCCTTCGTGGTATTGTGCCATATCCAGCGCGCTGCGTAAGCGTGTGAGGCCGCTTTGGTTATTCTCGAAACTATCGAAGGTGGTTTCAGCACCTTCCAGATCTCCGCCTACTAATTGTGCTGCAAAATGGGCCAAGCGCATATCGAGCCCCGATGTACCGGCGATCTCCTGGCGCAGGCTATCGTCGCCACCTGGGTAAACGGTGTCGGTTGCCCACATGTAGCCGAGTTCGGCGAACGCACTGGCCTGCTGGCTGCGGCGCAGCATCCATTCTTGTTGCAACAATTGCTTCGCGCTGGGGCCTTGGCCTAGTTGGGCTTGTGTTACCCCATGGTAGAAGAATTCGCTGAGCACACCACTACCGCGCAAAAGCCCCAACACACCCGGATCGAGCGGAGTGTTCTGCAAGCATACTTGTGTAATGTGCCACTGATCCATGGGCTGTTCGCGGTCGATCATAGCTTCCAGCACGCGGTTACTCAAGGGGCTGTTCAGCATCAGGCGGTCACGCAAGAAGCCGGTGCTTAACCACGGATCATCTTGCGCCAACTCGGCGAGCAGGTCGGGGCGCTCGCCACCATCGGTGATGCAACACCACAATGGCTCCGACCAAAAGACCGCAAGTAAACAGATCAATAGTCCGATACGCATGTGCTTATGTGTTTATTGGACAACTACTTTGCTTCCCGCCAACCACCGTTTGCCATCTCGAAGATGAATGTAATAGAGGCCTTTTGGCAACGCGCTCACATCAACGGTTGCGCGTAGTTGGTTCAGGTTCTGCTGCAGGGGCTGTTTTGCGATCAATTTGCTTGTGGCATCCAACAGCATGACTTGAGCAACGCCCTCCAACAAGCTGCCTTCGGGTAGATCAAGTGCAATGTTCACCTTCTCGCTCGCCGGGTTGGGGCTTACGCGTAGGTATTTGTTCAGATCGTCGACGAATTCCTCCACACCCACACTGCCACAGCCTGGTACAAGACAACCAGCGCTATCCAGTTTTAGTAGCCACAACTGCGCGTAGGGGTAATCGTCGCTATTGGTTTCGCCGGTTAACACAAGGCCGCCGTCGCTGGTGGGTTTTACATCCCAGAAGATCTGGTCTTTTCCGTAGGCCGCGCCAGGGTAATGTGTGTACAATCTTCGCCACACTAATTCCCCGAACTCATCCAATTTCACAAGTACACCTCGGTCGCGTTCTGCAATACCTCTATACCAACCGCCCAAGATCAGCGACCGATCCTCTTGTTCGAAACCCACGGTGAATTGGCTGGGCCAAACCGAATTAACCGCTTGGAAGTATTCCTTGCGCCATTGAAGTACTCCGCTGAGATTGTATTTGTACACCAAGGCAAAACCACCAGTATCGGGGTCCGGCAAATCCGAGCCTAGCACAACCACGCCGCTATCGCGTGTGGCAATAAGGCTACGGCACAAGCCTTCATTAGGGTCTGTTCGCCGCCACAACTGGTTCCCATTGGTATCTGATCGCAACACAACCACATGGCCGTAGTTTGGGTTCACATTGTCCAAACCACCAACGTACCAACTTCCATCAGCACCCACCGCAACATCTTCACCATCAAAGCCCACATACCCTTGATACCCCTTCACGCTACCCAAGCTGTCCAAGTGGTACACGTATGCTGCATTGCTCCCGTTGAGTGAGTCGGGGTAGTGCAGGCCACAAAGAAGAATATCGCCATCGAGTTCTACCGCCGTACCTCGAATAACCCACGCTGTATCGGCAGCAATGAAACGGCTCCAAAGCGTATCCCCTTGCTCATCAAAATGGAGCACGAAGAGGCTATCGATCGCACTATTAATGCCGAAAATTGCCCAGCCGCAATAATAACCATGCTGACCTTTTGCTACCGGGCTACTCTGCCCCAAGTTGTCTTGTCGGTAGGTCTCTATCGCCATTTCATCGATCAACCCACCTTCAGTATCAAAGCGGCTCGTATAAATATCCTGGCTCATATCGGCAGGCCCTTTTTGTAACCCAAAACACAGGTAGCCATTTTCTGTCTCGAACACGGAATTTCCAATGGCGAAACTCCCTACCTGATTAAAATGAACCGTATCGAATACGGTCTGTTGCTGCCCGCGCAAAAGCGCGGGCAGCAACGTGACCATTGTGGCCAACCCCAAAGCACGCATGGCGCCTACTGGTGTTTAACCACCAACCGTAAAACAGCACTGATGCCAGCTATTCGCAGCGTGTACACGCCGTTCGAGAGCGTACCGGTTTGTAGCAGTTCTGTTCCATTCCCGTGTAAGCGGACAGCGAACAATGCTTTGCCCTGTGCATCATAAACCTGTAGATCACGACCCTTCCAAGCACTTGGATAGGTTAGCCACGTTTCCCGGTCAGATGGATCGGGGTATGCTTGCAAACCGGCTATCTCCGCTGGTTCGGCAACAGCCTCGCGACCGTGGTGCATAGCCTTGGTCATATCGGGGAAGACCGGATCGATCTCTACTCCAGTAAAGCCATGTGCGCGAAGAAGGCCATCGTATATAGGCGCACCTTGCACATTGCGCATGGCGAACAGCCGCAAGCTGTCCTGTTCGGCACTATCCAACAGGTCCCAATTACCATCGTGGCCCAGGCCCATCCCCAACACCGTGCGTAATTCTGCAAGGCCGCTCTGGTCTTCGGGCAAGGTGTTCATCACTGTTTCGACACCGTCGAGATCGCCACTTGTGACCATGTGCCCAATGCGTGTGAACCGAAAGTCCAGACCTCCATCGTATTCAAGCATCCATAAAAGGGTATCGTTGCCCCCTAACACAATTGTATCGGTAGCCAGCAAATATCCCAGTTCAGCGAACTCGGTGCTTTGCGCGGTTCGGCGGTCTACCAATTCTTGCTGGAGCACTTGCTTCATGCTCATGCCACCGCCGGTTTGCGCTTGATCCACGATATTCAAGAAGAACGGGCTTAGAATATCGGCGTTCCTTACCATGGTATGCATGCCAGGATCCAATGGGCTGTTCTGCAAGCATACTTGTGTAATGTGCCATTGGTCCATGGGCTCTTCGCGTTCGATCATGGTCTGCAACACGCGGTTGCTCAATGGGCTGTTAAGTACAAGCCGATCACGCAAGAACGCACTGCCCAACAACGGATCATCTTGCGTGAGTTCGGCGATCAGATCGGGTCTTTCCCCACCATCCGTATAGCCCTCCAACAAATTCCATGCGGATTCAGCGAGATCACGCTCAGTTCGGTAGGCAACTTTCACTTGGCCAATTGTGCGCGAGTGGTCCAAGGCTCCTTTGTCGCAGGCGTCCTCCTTTACCATTAGGCCGGAACCCAGAACCTGATCATCTACAAAGCCTTCTTGATCATCGCACTGCACATCGCACAGCGCATCTTCATGTCGGTGGTAGGTGATCTCCATGCCTTGGTATGGTGGCAGCGCGTTCCAAGCAGCGTCCAATTTCCAATCGAAATCATTGGTGCAGTTCGCGGCCCCATAGAAACGGTTGCCCACAAGTTGGTTGCCATTCACGTTTCCTTGTACAGGCCGTATTGGGCTATTGGGTCCCAAGGCGATGTCCAACACATTATTGGTATAGTCGCCGCAGAGTATTTGCAATCCGTCATCATCGGCGAACAAGTCACTGGAGCGATGGATGTCGTTGACCAAACAGCCCGCATATGTGTTATTGAACACATTGTCGTAAACGCGCTCACCGCTATACGCCCAACTACCAGGCGGGGTACTGGTAGCGATGCCCTTGAACAAAATTCCAATGGACCGGTCACGGAAGGGCATGCCGTTGAACGTATTGCGCTCTACCGTAAAAAAGCGGCTTTGCCACAGCGTAAGGCCCGCCGGTGCTGTTGGATTGCTCGCTTGGTCTGGAACAAGGAACGTGTTGTTGGTATACCGCCCCAATGTTCCGTTCACATCCATAACACCCCGGTGGTTGAAGTACACGAACATATTGTTCACGGTGCTGGGCACCGCTGGATCGCCAATGCGGAAAAAACCGTAGGTGAGGTTTTGGATACTACCGCCCGCCAAGCTGCCACCACCGAGCACCCTTGCCTCGGCACTGCTGGCCCGCACCCCACCGCCACGCTGGTAATAACCGAAGGCCGTAGCGTCGTCATTACGGAAATTGCAGTAGAAGAGATCGATCTTGCGGGTGTTGTGTACGTTCACATGCCATTGCGGAGCGAGTGCATCGGGCCAGTCGCTATCGGTAATGAAGTTGACATAGCTGAAACGGCACAGGTTGTTTTCTATACCGCTGCTGAAGTGACCGTGGTATTCGCCGATATCAACACCGGTAACGCAGTTCTTGAAGGTACTTTGTGTGGCGATGATCACGCCGCCGTACCCGTCGGGGTCCGCGCTGCCCGGCAGTTGGGTCAAGGTCTGCGCACCCACCATGGCATTGCTTACCGTGCTGCCGCTCAAGCGCAAATACCCTTGGTCGCCACCAATAAGTGGCGCCTGGTCCGCAGTGGTGGTGCCGTTCACACGTATACCCGCCCAGCGCCCACCACAGGCATTGGTCATGGTGCAGTTAACGGCTTGGAACGTACCGCCTGGTTCAATCACCAACGTGGCGCCCGCTGCAAAGCGGAACTCCATGTTGGTGGCGGTTACGTTGGCACCGAGTGGGATGCGGAGTTCATTTTTGATAAAGATGGGCGTCGTGAAATTGTTGAACGGGTTGGTACCGGGCGACCATTGTTGGGTACCCGTGCCCGCTGTGAATTGAAAGCCTTCGGCAGCCACCATGGCACCACAACAGATGGCTGCATTCTCTGGAGAATAGGGCGTGTAGCCCGCAGTGCCTTTCGGGAATGTGTAGTACGAATCCGTGCAATAGGTGTTTCCGCTAGGCACAAGCATCAATGCGGGAGCTCGGCTGGGCACAAGTGAGCTCGTTTGGTACACCTGCGGTGCCCACACGCTTGTGGCCGGATCGGTTGTACCGGTGATCGCACCGAACCAACCTGTACCAGCCACGGCATAGATCGCTTGACCTGGTTGACCATTGGGTAATGGCCCGCTCGCGAGTTGCGATAAGCCATACGCTGAAAGATCATGCGGCAAGCTGGTAGACACACCTGTGATCAAGTTCACGACGCCCAAGTGAGGTGCGTAGGGTTTCAACCAGTACAGATAAGTACCAGTCGCATCGAACTCCAGCCCACCTATGCGCGTCCATAATTCAGTACCAGCAGAAGGGAAGGGATACTGGTCCACAAGTATTTTTTCCGTAGCGATCCAAACACCGGCCAGGTCGTAACGCTGGTAAATGATGTACTGTCTGTAAAACAGATCTTGCTCACTATCGTGCCAATAGCAATAGGCGTTGTGGGCGACACGCAATTCGTTCCCCAAACGCACCACTTCCAATTCCCCTTGCGGCCATCTGTGATCCTCGCAGTAGGTTTCTTCGGGGTCCGTGGACGGTGGTACAAGCTCCAAACCGATGTCCGTAAGCCCTGTGGCCGTTAGTTTGAACCTCCGGGTGGAGTAGCCCGTGGTAACGAAGATCCACTTGTCTTGGCCGTACCCCAGGTCCACTGCAGCGATATTCCCGGCCAACGGGTGGAAACCTGGCGTTGCATAACTGAGCGTCCACACGTAATCGGTCACACTTGGTTCCTGGTAAGGAGGTAACGTGAATCCATCGACTGTGGCAAGGTCCAATAAGGCGCCCGTTCGGTTGGTCTCGTTCACCGGGAATAGGGGATTGTGCACTGAAAGATCCAACAGAGAACAATACGTTTTGAATAACTCTGGTGCGGTCACTTCGCCATTCCCCAGCCGCGAAGTGAACAGAAGAAACTGGTAACATGAACCTGGCCGCGGCACCACAACCACCTCCGTTAGGCCCGGCGGAAGGCATTGTGTGCATTCGTTGGTTTGGCCCCCCAACAGGTCGCCCGCATCAGCGATCAAGTACCCCTTCCTGTCGTAAACATTTCCATTCACCAAGAAAGCGAGCATGTTCCCGAACTGGTCACGGAATATCTGTGCGGTAAGGTCCGCCGATGAACCGCTATAGCCCAATGTCCCACCGGGCTGAGGCAAAGGGTGTTCGGAAAAAACGGGGACACCAGCTGTTGGAAGCGTTACCCTGCTATTGCCGAAAAGCCACTCGGTGTCCTGCCCCATGCTTCGCCCAGGGTCAACGATCATGGCACATACGAGCATTACCGCCGCCCATTTCAATGTCGAAATCCTGGCTGTTCTTACAGCATGCTCGGCGGCATGCTGTATTCTATCTGTCCACCTGTTCTTCATGGTCTTCCTGTGTTGGAACCTTCGGCTTTGTTGCTTCGGGTCGTGATCCATTCAATAAACAAATGCGTTGTTGGAGCAACGCGAACCAGG
>JANNYL010000019.1:0-1915 GCA_031410075.1 Flavobacteriales bacterium | reverse complement strand
CACCCAGGATGTGCAGACGACCAACACGGGCTTGCTCCAACGCTTGGGCAAGCACTTCGTAGGGCAGTCCGTCCACCTTCATGTCCATCTGCGTGGCGGTAACGCCTTTCTCGGTTCCGCAGATCTTGAAGTCCATATCGCCCAGGAAGTCCTCGTCGCCAAGAATGTCGCTGAGGATCGCATGGCGCTTGCCATCGCTGATCATTCCCATGGCGATACCGCTCACAGGCGCTTTGATCTTCACACCCGCATCCATGAGGGCGAGTGTACCGCTGCATACGGTGGCCATCGAGCTGGAGCCATTGCTCTCCAGGATGTCACAGTTGAGGCGGATGGTGTATGGGTTCTCGGGCAAGCCAGGGATCACTGACTTCAATGCACGCAGGGCCAAATTGCCGTGGCCGATCTCGCGACGACCTGGGCCGCGCATTGGGCGGGCTTCTCCCGTGCTAAAGCTCGGGAAATTGTAGTGCAGCATGAAACTCTCGCTGCCCTTCTTGGTAGCAAGATCCACCGTCTGCTCGTCCATGGAACTACCCAAGGTCACCGCGTTGATGGCCTGGGTCTCACCCCGGGTGAACACCGCACTTCCGTGGGTACCGGGCAATACGTCCACTTCGCCCCAGATCGGACGGATCTGATCGGTCTTGCGACCGTCCAAGCGCTTGCCGTGGTCGAGTACCACGTTCCGCACGCCTTTCTTCATGGCCTTCTTGAAGTAGCGGCCCAGCATGGCCTTGTCCTTTTGCTCCTCTTCGCTGAGGGTAGCCATGCACTCGTCCTTTATCACCTTGAACTTCTCGGCACGCACTTCCTTGGCGCTAGCCTCCATGGCCACGTCGTAGTAGCGCTGGTAACAGAAATCCATGATCTTCTGCTCCAATTCGGCATTCGCATTCTCGTGGCTGTATGTGCGCTTAACGTGGCTTTTGGCCACAGCAGCACCGAGTTCCTTGATCGCCTGGCATTGCATCTTGATGGCCTCGTGGGCCAGCTTGATCGCCTCGATCATGTCGGCCTCTTGCACTTCCTTCATCTCGCCTTCCACCATCATGATGTCGCTCTCCGTACCAGCAACCACCATCTCCATGTCGGCGCGCTCCATATCGCCCACCTCTGGATTGATGACGAACTTACCATCCACACGGGCTACGCGAACTTCGCTCACCGGCCCATCGAATGGAATATCGCTTACCGCGATCGCAGCGGATGCTGCCAAGCATGCGAGCGAATCACCTGGGTTCTTCTTGTCGCTGCTCATCATGGAAACCACCACTTGGGTGTCGCCATGGAAATCCTCCGGGAAGAGTGGACGAATAGCGCGGTCCACCAAGCGGCAGGTGAGCGTTTCGTGATCACTGAGGCGCGCCTCGCGCTTGAAGAAGCCACCGGGGAACCGGCCAGCAGCGCTGAATTTCTCGCGGTACTCGACCGTTAGAGGCAGAAAGTCGATGCCTTCGCGGGCTTCCTTGGTAGCAACGACCGTGGCGAGCAGGATCGTGTCCCCGAGGCGAACGGTAACTGCACCGTCGGCTTGTTTGGCCAGCACACCGGTCTCGATGGTGATGGTTCTGCCATCGCCCATAGCGATGGTCTTGGTAATTCCTTGTGGCTTCATCTGTGTTGGACACGCCTTTCGCGTCCTTTTTTTTGGTTGATTTTCTCTTTATGTCAGCACCGGGAACTACCGGTTTTTTTGCGGGCCAGGAAAGATCCAGTCCCCATACATTCACGACAAAGGGCGACCGTTCTTCACGATCGCCCCTATCGTTCAGTGTGTTGCGAACGCCCCGGTATCGGAGCGGAAGCAGACCTTACTTACGCAGGCCCAGCTTGGCGATGATCGCACGATAGCGTTCGATGTCGGATTGCTTCAGGTAGTTGAGCAATTGCTTGCGCTTGCCCACCATGTCCA
>JANNYL010000018.1:0-17967 GCA_031410075.1 Flavobacteriales bacterium | reverse complement strand
AGCATGGAGGGCTTGGAGATCGCCGATGGAGCGAACGTTGATGTGGTCATCTACGATCTGCTCGGCAAGCCGGTTGTAACCGAGACCGCACCAGTTGCCGAGGGTATGCTGAACCACCGTATGGACTTGGCCGGTAGCATTGGCCAAGGCATGTACGTGGTGAATGTGACCATCGACGGCAAACTGTACACCCAACGGTTGGTGATGCAGTAAGCCTCTTTAATGGATGAGAAAAGGCCGGCCCGCGAAAGCGGGTCGGCCTTTTACGTAGTAGTCTATTGGGGTTGGATACCGGCTATTCACATCGATCCGCATATGCTCAATTACGACCCCTTTCATTGCACAACTGGCAAAGCTGAAGGCGATGGTGGAAGCGGCAGTGAAAGCCTGAGGCGGATCCTTATCCCTTGCGTACGTAGTGGATCGCCCACTGCAATTCCCACGTCTTGCCTTCATCAGGGCTGCGCTTCCATTCCCAATCGAAAGCCGCTGGTGAGACATTGAAGAAGACCATGCGGTAAAGGAAGAGCTGACCGGTCTTCTTGTCGGGCTTGTGCATGCTTAGTTCCATGCGATCATCCACCAGGCCACCTTCAAAGGTCATGTAATCTGCTTGTGTGTCTACCCAAGTCTGTTTCCATTTGCCGGCGGCGGCATCCCATACACTCCAGCTTTCGCCGCTGTATTTGTTCGTAGGATCGTTGAAATGTTCATGCACTACGTGTCCGTCCAATTCCTTGGTGATGGTGTTGGTGCCTTTTCCACCATCGGCCCACGTTAAGTCCCAGTGGCCAAGCCAGAAATCAAATTGGGTATCGGGTGTCATAGGGGTGGCTTGGGCGCATGTGAAGAGCGCAAAAGAGGCGGCGAAAATGAACAGAACAGCCCTCATTTGTTCAGAAAGCTAGCGATAACCCACACAGTGCTACATGCGCAGGGACCGAAGGTTCGGCGTGTGTGCAAAGGCATCCGACGGTGAACAGGAAATGTGAAGAAGGCCAGAACACGAGCGCTGTCAAGATCTGAAATGGCTGGTCAATTTCCCCAAGGGTAAATTCGCCCCGTCCCAACTACTGATGCTCAAACAATCCTTCAACCTCAAGCTTCAACAGAAGCTGAGTCCCCAGCAGATCCAATTGATGAAGATGCTGCAATTGCCTACCGTGGAAATGGAGCAGCGGATCAAGGAAGAAATGGCCGAGAACCCGGCGCTGGAAGAAGGCGAGGAAGGGGACAGCGAAGACTCTGCAGAAGAGGTGGCGGAGAGCATTGAAACGGAAAACACCGAGGAGGGTGGGGAGAACGATGATATCGATCTCAGCGATTATTTCCAGGACGACGATGGGGTGCCCGAATACAAGACGCAGGTAAACAACCAGAGCCGCGATGAGGAAGAGCGCGATATGCCGCTCGCCGGTGGAAATACGTTCCAGGACAACTTGCGCGCACAACTCGCCTTGCGCGACATCGACGACCGTACAGAAGAATTGGGGGTGAACCTGATCGGCAACTTGGATGAGGATGGCTACTTGCGTCGTGAACTGGATGCCATCGTGAACGACCTGGCCTTCACCAGTAACATCGCGACGACGGTGAAGGAGTTGGGATCCGTTTTGAAGGAGATTCAAGGCTTGGACCCTGCTGGAACGGGTGCCCGTGATCTGCGCGAATGCCTGCTGATCCAATTGGAACGTCTGCCGCATTCGGCGGAAACGCTGACAGCCAAGGCCATTGTGGACAAGCTCTTTGATGCGTTCACGAAGAAGCATTACGACAAGATCCTCGAGCGGCTGGAGATCGAGGAAGATGCATTGAAGGACGCCATCGAGGTGATCATGCATCTGAACCCGAAACCGGGCAACACCGATCGCTCCAGCGACAAGCCGATACAGGAGATCATTCCGGATTTCGTGATCAACACCGTGGACGGGCAACTCGAATTATTGCTCAACGGTCGCAACGCACCGGAGCTGCGTGTGAGCAAGCAGTACCGGGACATGATCGGCGATTACCAGCGGAACAAAAAGGATCCCGCCGCCAAGGATGCCCTTGTGTTCATCAAGCAGAAACTGGACAGTGCCAAGTGGTTCATCGACGCCATCAAGCAACGGCAACACACCTTGCTGGTAACGATGGAGGCGATCATGGAACACCAACGCGATTTCTTCCTAACCGGTGACGAGACGAAATTGAAACCGATGATCCTGAAGGACATCGCGGAAAAGGTGCACATGGACATCAGCACCATCAGCCGTGTGGCCAACAGCAAGTACGTGCAAACCAATTATGGCACCATTCTGCTGAAGTTCTTTTTCAGCGAGAGCCTGACCAATAGCGAGGGTGAAGAAGTGAGTACGCGTGAGGTGAAGAAGATCCTCAAGGACGCGATCGAGGCGGAAGCCAAGCGGAACCCGCTCACCGACGAAGAACTGACGGAGTTGTTGAAGAGCAAAGGCTACAACATCGCACGGCGCACGGTGGCCAAGTACCGGGAGCAATTGCACATCTCGGTGGCGCGCTTGCGCAAAGAGATGTGATGCGCACCGTCGCGAACGTGCTTTCGGTGGTGCTGCATCCCTTGTGGATGCCTACCCTCCTCATCTTGCTGTGCTTCCGGATCGATCCATTTCTTTCCTACGGTTTTGCCACGAACGGCTTGCTCATCGTATACGGAATGGTGTTCTGCATGACCGCGGTCTTTCCGCTCAGCAGCGCGTTCTTGATGCATCGAACCGGCATGGTCAGCGATATCACCATGCCGTTGAGACAAGAACGAATACCTGCGTATTTCACCACGCTCTTGTATTACGGCATGTGCTACTACCTGCTACGGCGCACAGGCATGCAGCCGTTGATGCTCGGCATATTCTTCGGGGCCTGCGTGGCGTTGTTGCTCGTGCTGCTGATCACCGTGCGTTGGAAAATAAGTGCGCACATGGTGGGCATTGGTGGTTTGGTTGGCGCAGTGTTGGCCACCACGGTAGCAGATGGAACACGTACGCCCATCCTGCTATCCCTATTGTTCGTGGTTACCGGAGCCTTGGGGACTGCCCGACTTGTCGCAAGTGATCATACACCAGCGCAGGTATATGCCGGAGCGCTATTGGGTTGCGGCTGTGTGTTCATGTGTGGCACGAACATGATCGTCATTTGACTTGTATTGGTTCCATCCGGTCTTCACCATCTTCGGGTCATGATAGCTGGGTTGTTAGCTCCGGGCAGATCCCTTCGCGTTGTGTGGATCTGTGTCCTGTGGATCGGTGTAACGGCCGAAGGGGCGGGTCAATTGTGTGTTCGGCAATTCTGGAGCGGGGCGCTTGAAAGCACTTCGATACGAGTGAACGTGCTGGTGGATAGCACCTGCGACAGCTTGCGCTTGGTTATTGACGACAATCCTACCTGGGCTTCATCAACGTATTCTGAGTACGTCACGATCGATACGTCGCAAGGCGGAATGGTCCACTTGCTGGCAACGGAACTTGTACCAGGTACGCCATATCGTTATCGATTCGAAGTGAATGGAACAATCGACACGAGCGCGGCTCATATCGGTTCATTCCGAACACCAAGTGCTGGGGCGTTCTCTTATTCGTTCGTGGCAGGGTCCTGCAATTCGGATGGCGACCATCCGGTGTGGAACAGCATGGGTTGGTCGCAACCATTGTTCTTCCTGTGTTCAGGTGATCTGCACTATGCGGACCCCAATAGTCTGGACTTGAACGTTCACCGGAACGCCTATGTGGACCACGTGTATGCGAAAGCCACCCTGATGAACTTCACGCATCACACCCCCATTGCCTATGTCTGGGACGACCATGATTTCAGCGGTAATGGTGCTTATGGAAATGCGATCGGAAAGCCTAACGCGGCAAGAGCATACCGCGAACATGTGCCGCATTATGCGCTACCACACGACACTGCGGTGTACCAGGCATTCACCATTGGTCGCGTGCATTTCATTCTCTCGGATATGCGCGCCACCAAAGACAGCACGGCGATGATGAGCAGTGAGCAACGTGACTGGCTGCACACCCAATTGCTGTTGGCCAAGGATAGCGGTCTGGTTTCTTGCTGGGTGACCTCGCTTTCTTGGAACAGTTACGGTTGGCCGGAGAACTGGGGAAGCCAGCCTGCCGAGCGCACGGCCTTGGGCGATTGGCTAATGACGAACAGCATCAGGAATCTTTTTATCATAAGTGGCGATGCCCATATGCTCGCGATCGATGATGGAGCGAACTGTGATTTCAGTACCTTGCAGAACAGCCCGTACCGATACCCGATACTGCAAGCGGCGGCGATCAACCGTGCCGGATCATACAAGGGTGGCACCTTCAACCAAGGCGGTTATTTCATCAACCCCAGCGCGGTATATGGCCAGTTCGGCCAAGTACTCGTGAATGATGACGGCGCCGATGTTTGCATCACCTTCAACGGGTGGCGAACGGATAGTATGAGCGCGACTATCAGTTTGATGAACACGTATACGTTTTGCCGGACTCCTGTGATCCACCAGGTGGCGCAGGTACCGACGGAAGACTTGCGCGTTTGGTATTCTTTGGAAGGCGAACTTCACATCGATGGCCCTTCGACGAGCGACCAGTTCGATATGCGAGTATTGGATGTTTCGGGCAGGGAGGTGGCTTATGGAAGATCAACCGAACCCGGGTTGACAAGAAGCGTCAAGCTGCCCGAATTGAGTTCGGGTATTTACATGGCAGAGCTTGCTTTTTCGGACCATCGGACAGTGGTGAAATTCGCAGTGCCATGAGCTAATGTGCATTGCCTGTTCGTGTGGAAGTGATGTGGCGTTGCTGATCCGCCGGGTGGTTTTGCGGAGTGAATTTCTTGGATGATCCGGTTTCCGCTTTCTTCGATGCACCTTGTGCCGAACTGATCCGAACTGAACAACCATGAACGCATGTGATCGCCGTTGGTTCCTCCGTCAAACGAGTCTGGCTGCTGCTGGCGTTGCCTTTCTCCCACAGCACTTGCGTGCATTTGCGCCTGAGCAAAGAAGCGTTGTGCGTATCGGCATTATCGGAACCGGACTGCGCGCACAGGAACACATTCGCGAATGCACGTTGCGCGATGATGTGCAAGTGGTCGCCTTCGCGGATCCCGATCCTGCTATGGTGGCATTGGCGCAAAAGGTCTTGCGTGACGCTGGCAGAGGCGAGGCTGTTGTGTACGGCAAGGGAAACGAAGACTACTTGAACCTCTTGAAGCGTGATGATGTCGACGCTGTTTTCATCTGCTCACCATGGGAGTGGCACATCCGCCAGGGTATCGATGCGTTGAACGCAGGCAAGATCGTGGGCATGGAGGTGTGTGGTGGACTGAGCGTTCAGGATTGTTGGGAGTTGGTTCGCACGAGCGAGAAGACCGGGATACCGGTGATGATGCTGGAGAATGTTTGTTACCGACGCGATGTGATGGCCGTATTGAACATGGTGCGGATGGGCATGTTCGGCGAGTTGATCCACGCGCAAGGAGGATATGAACATGACCTGCGCGATGTGATCTTCAACAGCGGTAAACCCGATGGCTATGGGGATGGTGTTGAGTTCGGCGCGAAGGGTTGGAGCGAATCGAAATGGCGCACACAGCACTACGTTGATCGCAATGGCGAACTCTATCCCACGCACGGGCTGGGCCCAGTAGCGGTGATGATGGATGTGAACCGGGGCAATCGCTTGACCCGACTTTCCTCGATCGCTTCGAAAGCACGGGGCGCACACAAACACATCATCGAACATCCACAAGGAGGTGCATCACACCCGAACGCGAATGTGCGGTTCAAATGCGGCGACATTGTGAACACGCAGATCCAATGCGCTAATGGTGAAACGATCCTGCTCACGCACGATACCACCTTGCAACGCCCGTACAACCTCGGTTTCCGCGTGCAAGGCACCGAAGGCTTGTGGCAGGATACGGGTTGGGGCGAAGCCGACCAAGGCATGATGTACTTCGAGAAACGCAGCGAGAAGAAGCACCGGTGGGAGAGCAGCAAGAAGTGGATCGAGGAGTTCGATCATCCTATCTGGAAACGGCATGGTGCCAAGGCTGAAGGCGCAGGCCACGGCGGCATGGACTACTTCGTTGATCAAGCCTTCTTCGAGTGCATCAAGCGCGATCAGCCCTTCCCGTTGGATGTGTATGACCTGGCGACATGGTACAGTATCACGCCACTCAGTGAAAAGAGTATCGCAGAGGGCGGACAGGTGCAAGACATCCCGGATTTCACGAACGGGAAATGGGCAGAGCGAAAGCCGGTGTTCTGTTTCAATGATGAGTACTGATCAGAAAGTGGGACGATCAGCCGAACGGGAAATGCGGCGCTCGTTCGTGTGTTTGTTATTCTATTGTCTGATCCTCTCGTTGCCTGATCGTCTGATCGCACAATCTCCCTACATCGCGCCTGCGGATCCTCAGGTCCACAAGAAGTTGAGGGAATGGCAAGACCTCAAGTTTGGCCTGCTTATGCACTGGGGCACTTATAGCCAATGGGGCGTGGTGGAAAGCTGGAGCATTTGCCCCGAGGATGAGGGCTGGTGCGCGCGGAAGCCCGAGCACGGTGCCAACTACGTGGAGTACGTGAAGAACTATGAAGCACTTCAGCACACTTTCGATCCCGTGAAGCTCGATCCGGCGAAATGGGCGAAGGCCGCGAAGGATGCCGGCATGAAATACATGGTCTTTACCACCAAGCACCACGACGGATTCTGCATGTTCGACTCAAAGACCACGGACTACAAGATCACCTCGCCGAATTGTGCGTTCCATGATGATCCGCGGGCCAACGTCACGAAGGAGATCTTCAACGCGTTCCGAAATGAAGGCTTATGGACAGGCGCGTACTTCAGCAAACCAGATTGGCACAGCGATGATTACTGGTGGCGGAATTTTCCGCCGAAGGACCGCAGTGTGAACTACCTGCCCGCGAAGTACCCGGAGCGTTGGAAGGCGTTCCAGGACTATACCCATACGCAGATCGAGGAGCTGATGAGGGACTACGGCAAGGTCGACATACTCTGGCTCGACGGCGGCTGGGTGCGTCCCTTCAGCAGCATCGACACGAGCGTGAGTTGGCAGAAGGCGATCACCATCGAACAGGACATAGACATGCCGCGTATCGCTGCGATGGCTAGATCACATCAGCCCGGCTTGCTCGTCGTGGATCGCACGGTGGGCGGCGAGTACGAGAACTACATCACACCCGAAGGGCACGTGCCGGACAAGGACCCTGGTGTGCCATGGGAGACCTGTATGCCCATGGGCACGAGTTGGAGCTGGGTGCCGAACGAGCAGTACAAAAGCACTGACGAGATCATCCGCACGCTGGTGCAAGTTGTATCGCGCGGTGGAAGTCTCCTGTTGAACGTGGCGCCCGGACCGGATGGACAACTCGATTCAGCAGCCTATGTGCGCTTGAAGGAAGTGGGTGATTGGTTGAAGGTGAACGGGGAGGCGGTGTATGGGACCATCCCTTCACCCATACCGGAGAAGGACGGCTTTCATTTCACGCAGACCCCCGACGGCACAGTGACCTATGCGATCAAATTCAAGGATCGGGGGAGAACTCCGCCGGGAGAGTTTTTGCCCGGCATTCGGCGGCCCGAGGGTAAGTCGGTGTCGGTTGCAATACTTGGATCCCGATCGCTCTGCATTCTCATGAACGACGACAATGGAGGCTTGAACATGAAACTCAGCCATCCATTGGATCCAGGTATTGCTGTTGTATATCGGATTGAACGTTGGTGATTCGCGGCCTCGCATACTGACCCCTCAGGGTCTCCGCCTCGGGACACGTTAGAAGTTCGTTGCGCCTCCCGAAGGATCGGGACGATGACGGTTGCGGTTCATCTCGCATTCTTAGCGCTCTTCGCGTCCTTTGCGGTGTAGCTCAGAACCCTCCCTCCCCTCGGTACAGTTTCACCTTCCCGTCCAGCTTCACCTTCAGTACCGTCATCCAAGGATCAGCCGCCATCCCGGTCCCCGAACCGGGATCTGGCACATCGATGAAGACCAGTCCCGGAACCTTGCTCCAGCTGATCTTGCCTACCACTCTATGGTTGAGTTTCATGCCGGGCCCTGACCCGGGATCGCGCAAAACCTCCACCGAGAGGATCTTGTTGTCCAAGCCTTTGATCTCCGCGCTTCCGCCAACGCCGTGCGGCAGGAAAAGATAGAGCGTAGTGCTGTCCGCACTCAACGTTGAAGGCCCGAAGAAGTGGCCGTTAGGTAGACCGGCACGAGTGCCGAAGATGGCCTCACCGTGCTTCGCGTTCCACTGGCCGATCTCTTCCAGCACCTTGACCTGTCCTGGCGGAATGGTCCCATCCTCCTTCGGGCCGATGTCCAGCAGCAGGTTGCCGCCATGCCCCACCACATCAGCGAAGATGGCGATGAGGTCGTGCGTGCTTTTGTAGTTGGTGTCCTGCGGTTGCCAGCCCCATTGATCGCCGATGGTCATGCACAGTTCCCATGCTTCGGCCTTGGGCGTCTCCACCGGAATGTTCTGCTCAGGTGTGGCGTAATCGCCATAGCCCTGAAGCCTGCCGTTGATGATGGCCTTCGGGTTCTTTTCCAGGATCATCGCGCGCACCTTGGCCGCTTCCCATTCCTCGGCGCTGTGTTCCCAATCACCATCGAACCACCAGAGGTCCGGGTTCAGTATTGTGGCGATCTCGTTGATCTGACTTTGGTAAAATTCGCGAAAGCGTTGCCAGCGTGCTGGATCGTCCTTGATGGCATAGCGCGAGCTGTCCTTTGTGAAGGCCGGGTAGTTGTGATCGCTCCAGTCGATCAGCGAGAAGTACGCGCCGCACTTGATCGATCGCTTCCTCAACTCCTCGAACAATGGCGCAACAGCATCGCGCCTCGCTGGTGCGCCGGTGACGATCGAACGCCGTGGCGGGATGTTCGACGCCAAACTCGGGGACCTCGTATCGTACATCGCCACCCCGTCATGGTGCTTCGTGGTGATCACGGCATACTTCGCTCCGCTGCGTTGGATAAGATCCGCCCAGGCCGCTGGATCATAGTTCTTCGCCGTGAAGCCGCTGATCTGCTTCATGTAATCGGTATACGGCATCTTCTTGTTGTAGAAGGCCCAGCTTTCATCGGTGCCATTCACGCTGTAGATCCCCCAGTGGATGAAGATGCCCAGTTTGGCGTCGGTGAACCACTGGAGTTCCGGACGGGCGGGCTTCTGTGCGACGGAGGAGACCGTGCACAACACGGCGACCACCGCACACGTCCATGCGCTGATCGTGCGGCGGTCGCCGAAGCGTTTCGTGTAGGTGACTGATCGTCTCATATGAGTACATGCCGTACCCGCTCGGTCAACTCCTCTCTGCGCGCGGTGTACGCAGTGAGCAGATGCATCTGGTTCTTTGCACGGTCCAGGTTGTGCTCGGGTCGGGTGGTCTTGTAATAGATGTCGTTCTGCAGGAAGTCGGTGAGGAAGCGGATGCCTTGTTCGTACATCAGCATCTGGCCGCTCCAGAAAACGAGCGCCTTCTCGGAAACGGACAGGAGCGGTGCCATTTCGCTGAACCAGCCTTCGACCAGTCGCGTGAAGACATCAGCGTTGATCGAGCAGTGCGCGGGATCGGGATCGTCCTCCGCTGCGGGTGAAATGAAGGTGCGGATCATATCGCCGAGGTCGAAGAGCGCCTTGCCCGGCATCAACGTATCCAGGTCGACCACGCAGATGGCTTCGTTCGTGTCCTTGTCGAAGAGCACATTGTTCACCTTGGTATCGTTGTGCGTAATGCGCGTGTGCACATCGGGGTCCAGCATGGCGGCCTTGAACTCTTCAACGATGTGGGCGTACTTCACGAAGTAAAGGATCGTACTGTCGGCGATGGAACTCCGTTCCGGTGTCGCGGTGTTGATGGCTTCCGTGAATCGCGCGTAACGCTTGCCGAGGTCATGGAAGTCAACGATGATCGTTTTGAACGCGCCGACATAGATGCCGTCCAAGTTGCGGATCAGCCGCCCGAACTGTTGTGCCGCGCTGAAGGCTTGGTCGGGAGTTACCGCGCCATCGTAGCTGATACTGTTCTGCATGAACGGGAACACACGCCAGGCACCCAGTTCATCGTCAATGAACAGGTCCTTGCCAGTGGTTGTGCGCTTACCGCTCATGAAGAGGTATTCGGGATGGTGCGCACGAAGGTGTTCGGAAGCGAGGTAGTTGTTGTAGGCGATCAGTTCGGGCCGTGTGAAAACCGTAGTGTTCACCTGCTGCAGGATCCAATCGTCGTGGTGGTTGCGATCTTTCAGCAAATACGTCCGGTTGATCAGGCCGCTGCCGAACGGAATGAGATCATGTCCGTTCAGTGCGATACCGAAGTGATCGCAAATGGTCTGGAGTGCGCCTATGCGTTCGATGCTCATTTGCGTAAGGAAAGTGTTCGCCGCACAAGATCGACATCCGCGGGATAGGTGAGGCCGCACCAGTTATCGCCAGTGTGCAGCGCACGAAATGTGTGTCCCATTGACAGGGCGTGTTGTACCACAACTGGAAGCATGAATTCGGTTACCGATCCTTCTGCTCGGTGATGAGCGAACAGTGAATGGAACATCGGAAAAATAGTTGGCCGAAAGACCCACAAGTTCATGCTCACGGCTGTGGTTGGCGCCCATTTACGAGCGTTCAACGAGGAGATCACGTGCTGATCATCGATCCGCAGACCGGTTACTTCCTCCAATGCGGTCAGGCACCCTGCCTCGTTCAATTGGCAAACTGCACGGTTCACAGGTCCATTGGCACTCAGTGTATTCGCCAGATCAAAAGTGACCAGGGCGTGTTCGTTCGCGTAGCCTTGCTTGGCATGATGAACGGCTTTTGCGATGGATATGCTTCCGTAGAGGTCGTCTCCGTTCGCCACGATCACCGTTCCTTCCAATGGTCCAAGCGCGACCAATACCGCATGCGCAGTTCCGATCGGTTCTTCTTGCACAACCGTTGCGATCCGTCCGTCGTGTTTCGACCTTTCCGAGAACAAGGCTCGATGTTCAGGTCGCACAACGATCACCGCATGTTCGCATCCATACGCGAAGGCATCACGCAATGTGATATCCATGATCGCTTCTCCATTGGGACCAACAGGCTCCAATTGTTTCGGCCTGCCGAAGCGGCTACTTCGGCCTGCTGCCAATAGGATGAGCGTAATTCTGGCCATCTGCGGATCGGCTAGTTAGCGGATCCTTCCATAACCAGCACGGCCGTCCCGGATAACGATGACAATTCCATACTGTTTGCGGTGTACAAAAATGCGAGGACGACCCGGTTGCAAAGTACCTGAGCGCACAAGAGGGATCGGAAGCGCAATGCTTCGCAAATTCGCGCGCCATGTTCCGTAAGTCGCCTACTTCATCCACGATCGCTATCGCGGTGGTGATGATCTTCTTCGCGGTGATCACGTGGCGATGGAGTTGGAACGAAGGGCCCTCGATAATCCGCAGTGATGTTGAAGGCTACTATGGATATCTGCGAGCCATCTTCATCAATCAGGACCTGGGGCATGAGAAACCCAATTGGGTCTTTCTGCATCAGACCCCAGAAGGAACACTGAACAAGTATTTCGCGGGTGAGGCGGTTCTGCTCTTGCCTTTTTTCCTGGTGGCACACGCGGTTGCTCATCTCACTGGAGAGATACCGAACGGGTTATCCGCACCATATGGTCATGCGATCGGCATTGCGGCCTTGTGCTATGCGTTCTTCGGCCTTTTGGCTTTTCGGTCATTGCTGCGTCGACTTGGTATTTCGGAGCCGGTGATGGCCACTACACTTCTGGTTCTGGGATCCGGAACGCAGTTGGTGCAATACACCAGCCTTCAACCGGGCTGGTCGCACGTGTATTCCTTCAGTGCTGTGAGTGTGTTTCTCTTACTTACGCAAAGGTTCTCAGGGGGCGTTCGTTCACGTGATCTTTTGGTGTGGGGCGGAGTGTTCGGCTTGATCGTATTGATCCGTCCTGTGAACGGCTTGGTCATACTTGCGCTGCCGATCGTGTTGGGCAAAGACCTGCCCACAGTGCTCCGGTCGGTTTTGAAAGACCGGCTTGGAATGCTCGCCGCAGTTGGAGCCTTCTGCGCTGTGATCTCCATCCAGAGTATGTTGTGGTATGCACAAGTCGGTCATTTTGTGGCCGATGGGTACAAGGATGAAGGCTTTTACTGGGGTCGCCCCGCGTTCTTCCAAGTGCTGTTCGGAATACGGCGCGGACTGTTCGTATGGGCACCTGCGCTTCTGCTGCCAGCGGTTGCGGTGATCGCCTTATGGCGAAGCGATCGCTGGAGGGCTGTCGGTGGCTTGGTGTACTGGTTGGCGAATACATATGTGATCGCGTGCTGGTGGATCTGGTACTACGGAAGCGGATGGGGTCAGCGCGTATACATCGAGCACTATCCGGTGCTGCTGTTGCCAATGGCCTTCGCGTTGCAACGGTGGGCAGGTTGGCGACATAAGTTGGCCCTGGCGTTCCTTTTATTGGCCTCGTTGCTCACACTTGCGCAGTTCTATCAGTACAACCACCGCATCCTGCATGTGGAATCCATGGACAGCAAGAAATACGCCTTCACCTTTTTACGATTTGGAGCGGAATATCAGGACCGGTTGGGCGGAAACTATCGCATGCCTCCGTATTGTCCGAACGGGCTGGACACTTTGTTGCACGAGAAGTGGGATATGGAAACGAGCACTCCGCATTGGCACGGCAATGTGGAATTATCCACAACTGCGTTCAGTCCTGGCCATGTTGCCATCTGTGGGTTGGATGACGAATTCGGTCCGGGTTTCGAGACGAACCTGAACGAGTTACCTGTAGGCCGTGCGTTGTTTTTGGCGATCGGATTTGAAAGACGTGTTCAGGCGAACGACGATTCACGAACGGTCCTATGCGTTGTGACGGCTGAGCAACCTCCAGCAATTCCGGTTTTTTACGAACCCTTTTTCATGGACCCGGTTCCGCCGGCAGTTGGCGAATGGGAGCACATCGAGTACCGGATCGCAATTCCACCGCTCTCAGCGGGCGAGCAGGTCAAGTTCTACTTCTGGAACCAGCAAGGAGTAGGCCGATTCGAAGTAGATGATCTGGATGCGACGTTGATGGTGGTCAAGCCCTATTAGACGGCGTTCACAATTCATCCGTTCCCTCCTTGGGAGAGGGGAACAGGAAAGGTTGGAATTTGGTAGAGGTCTATGGAACGATCTCTTTCCGGTAGTGGCAGTTGGCAGGGCTGGTTGCCTACTGCCACTGCCAACTGACCAAGGTGGGCCCAGCAGGATTTGAACCTGCGACCAACGGATTATGAGTCCGCTGCTCTAACCGCTGAGCTATAGGCCCGATATCAACTTTCCGATGCGGTCCGTTCGACAAGGAAAACGGAGCGAAGGGCCGCGAAAGTAACCGGATGCGAAGCACCGATAGTTTCGCACCCCATGATCGATACTCTTCTCCTGGACCTCGGTGGCGTGCTCATCGATGTGGATTACCACCGAACGGCCCGATCTTTTGGTGCGTTGGGCTTCGGTCATTTCGAAGAGTTGTACAGCAAGGCGCAACAAGATCACTTGTTCGATGGGTTCGAAATAGGCGCTCTATCGCCCCAGCAATTTCGCGATCGCATCCGTTCGTTGCACAACGGCCGGATCACGGATCAGGAGATCGATACATGTTGGAACGCGATGCTGGGCAGCATTCCGAATGCGCGCCTGCAACTGGTGGCCAGCTTGCGAAAGCGCTACCGTGTTCTTTTGTTGAGTAACACGAACGCTATTCATGTGCACGCCTTCAGCAAGATCATTCAACGAGAGAACGGGATCAACGACTTCAAGACCTGCTTTGACGGTGCGTACTACAGTTGCGAACTCCGGCTACGGAAACCGAACGCCGATGCTTTTCTGCAGGTGCTTGCACTGCACGGTGCGGAACCCAAGAACACACTGTTCATCGACGACAGCGTTCAACATGTGATCGGGGCTCGTGCCGCGGGGCTTCAGGCCGAACACCTCGAACTGGCGAACGAGGATGTGCTGGGGATCTCGGAGCGGTTGGGGCTCTTGCGTTGATCCGGAGGAAAGGGTCCTACTTCTTGCGCGCGGCTTTTTTCTTGGGTACAGGTAGTGAAGCAGCCACGTCGAGAAGGATCCTTGGCAACTCACGAACGTTGGTCCATTGTTCTTCGCCGAGGACGTACTGGGGTTTGGCACCCGGATACGGCGGGCCTTGCTCACACAAGGGCGCTAAGCGTTCGCTGGCAGGAACGATCTTCACGAAGAGGCGGTCATCACAAACCAGCGCGACCAGCTTCGCATCCGCATAAAGCGCGAATTCGCCGAACATCGCGCGGACGGTGAAGCGTTCCGGTGATCCAAGCTTCTTCAGCAGGAAGTCGATCGTGCTTTTCTGGGTGGCCATCGGGTGATCAGCGGATCTCTTGGGTTAGTTCTACCAACACGCCATTAGCGCTCTTTGGGTGAACGAAGCACACGAGTTTGTTATCCGCTCCGGTCTTGGGTTCATCGCTGAGCAAGTGGAATCCCTCTGCCTTCAATCTCGCCATTTCCACACGGATATCATTCACCTCGAAAGCGATGTGATGGATGCCTTCGCCGCGCTTCTCGATGGCTTTGGCGATAGGACCATCGGGACGTGTGCTTTCCAGTAGTTCGATCTTGTTGGGCCCTACTTGGAAGAAGGAAGTGATCACCCCTTCGCGTTCAACCGTTTCGCGCTTGTAGGATGTGACGCCCAGCAATTTCGCATAGGTCTCTTCGGCGGCAGCCAGGTCTTTCACCGCGATGCCTAGATGTTCGATACGGATCATGTAACAAGGATAGCAGCTATGGCTCAGGGCTGAGGTCGCTCTTTCAGCACCTGCTTCAGTACAGCAAGTGTCTCTTGATGCAGGTCCTCCAAACGCTTGCTGCGCTCTGCAATGTGGTCCATCATGCGATCAAGAAGGGCCTTATCCGTATTGTGTTGTTCGTGGATCACATTGTAGCCGTTCGCGCCACTTCCTTGATTGATGTTGAATGTCAAGGGATCTTGGGTGAAGAAAAGATTCACATCCACCTTGAACAATTTTGCCGCCAATTCCAATTTCTCACGGCTCACGCGTACCTTCCCTTTTTCGTAATCGCTAAGCGTATTCGGTTTGATGCCTAGCTGCGTTGACACGTAGTCCTGGGTATAGTTGTGGAACTCACGTAGCTTGCGAAGCTTATCACCGGTGCCGAATGGATCATCTAGGCTCATGCCACATGGGTTTGGCCGAAACTATCGGGAGCTACCGAAGAATCTTCGGAATTACCGAACCGGTTTTGCACCGAGTTGCTCACAAGTTTGACGCGCTGCTCGACTAAGGGTGGCGACCTAAAACCCCAAACACATGTTGAAGTGGATAACAACTTTTGCCGTCCTGCTGGTAAGTGCCTCCATTCATGCACAAGCCGATAGAGCAGCGCCTTGCACGATCGTTGGCACGCCTGCGATCGTGAATGATCCGGGAAACGGCGGCACTGTATCGGTATACTGCATGGGCACTTCAGGTTGCTGTGTGAGAATTCTTCGTTCAGCGTCTGGTGGTGGGCGCTCAACCGCACAACTACTTGGAGAAGGCGAGCGTGTCATGGCAACGTATGAGTATGATGAAATGACCCAAACTCCGGATCGCGAGAAAGGGGGAATTAACGTCGTTTTGAGCAATGCAAATCTCGTAGACTAAGTGCGTTAGCTGTGAAGGGGCTGACCTACATTCGGTCGGCCCCTTCAAACAAACGTCTTTCCATGCGCAATCACTTTCGCTTTGTAGTTATCCTGATTTGTGGTATATATTATTCCGCACACGGACAGTATCCATTTCTGCATATTTATTTGAATACGAACAACTGTAGTGCGCATTCTACCGGGGTGCAACTATTGGATAGTGTAGACCATCGCTGTGAGAAGGCCATTTGGGTTTCGGGATCACAGGCATTTCTGGGAAGAAAGGTTCTAGAACCCTTGGGCATTTCTACTAAGGGAATTATTCTGAGTGTCGTTCCAGCGGAGGAGTTCGGTCGGGTTTTACACGCCAATGGGCTTTCACGATTCGTTTTTGGCCTTAGCACCGATACGATGTATGACCACGGATTGGATGAACTGCCCATGTATCTGGATTCAATACGAGCCGCAGTGGCTGAGGCACATATTCCGGACTTTCTTGATATAGACCCACCGCTACCAACGGCAGCTAGTCTCTTTAGCCATTTTGCGAATGGAAAACTTACGCTTTTGGATGTCTATCTAGACCAATTAACGATTGTTGCAATTGACACTTTGTCGGGCAAGGTGCGTTTGCGGCAACAGCAGCTTCCACAAACGAGAGACCGGTGCAGGCCTCAAACGATTGGGGTGAGCAACATTTTCGAACGCAAACTCAAGTATGAGAAACTTATCACGCACGATCTGAATAAAAACAGTTCCCTCATCTACGCCCGAGATTTTGGAAATGACGATAAGAATTCTGCCAGCGAACCAGGGCAACCACGACACCTGATCGCAGATATCAGCGATGGTCATCGAATCACTTTTGATGAAATAATTCCAAACAATGGTTCTCATGTCATGAGTGTTCTATCGGGGTGCATGCTGTCGGGAGATACTCTTACAACAATGATCGGCAAAGACGGAGAGGACACACCACGACGTCTCTTTGGTAAATTCGTTCGTAAAGACCAATCTTATGCGCAGGTCAAGGAAGGTGCGTATCAAGAATCGCTTCCGGCGCTCATAGCTGAGACTGGCCTAGGCTACAGCTTCCTTGATGGCATTTTCTCCGGAACGAATTATGTCTTTCGTAGTTATCCACTTGTGTTCGATCTGTCAAGTGGAACATATCGTGCCATCGGGCCGCTCGTAGGGACTTCTTTAGAAGCTGCTACCGAAGAGAAAAAGAACTTTCGTTCCGATTCGTACTACTGCGTGGATGCCTGGTCCGCGAATGGGCTGCTCACTATTATGTATAGGCAGTATGGTCAATGGTACCATACTACGCTATCCCAAAAGGACTTTTCTATTGTTCGGACCGGAACTGTGGATTGTCCGGGTAAAGCATGGCCTTTGGTGGCCAAGCTTATGGATCACGATCATCTGCTCTTCATCGGCCAAGATCACATTCGGGCGTGGCTTATAGATCTGTAACCATCTACGCTCACGCGTTGCTCTGTTGGATGTTCACTCAACGTGCATCAGGTCAACTTGCCACGACATCGGTCGACAGTTCGGCTGTAAAGCAAGTTTCTAAGCTACATGCGTCGATGGGTGCGAGCTACACGAATAGTTCAAACTATAGCAACGTGAGCTATCAAAACATAGCCTTTAATGGTTCGGTTTTCTGGCAACACCAAGCTCGTACAAATTCAGGCACCCACTCCCACAAACTATTCGCAGACCTGGGTTACTTGAAATTCTTCGATAGTACATGGGTAAAGGGCACTGATCGCTTACATCTGAACTTGCTATGGAGCCACGCCGACAAGAAGTGGACCCATTCCTATTCTGCGATTCTTTACACCCAGTTCTTACCTATCGAGCAAGCGGTGTATGATTTCGAGGAAGGGCGGTCACGAACCGAACGTATCGGTGGGCCATTTGTGCCGGGAGGCATCGAGTTGAGCTATGGAGCAACGTGGAACCTTTGGCACATGAGCAGCGTGCAATTTTCGTTCGCAACTGCGAAAGTCACATCTACGCCGAAGGCTGCGCTTCAAGACCCGACCAAAGAACACTTCGCCGAAAACCGTAATACGGCGTTCGATATGCAATATGGTGCGTCGATTCTGGTAGCCATCAACCACCCGCTTACGGATCGTATAGATTGGATAAATAACTCTCGCTTTTTCTGCAACTCATTGGACCGCGACCACATCAATTTCGAAGTGATGAACCGCGTAGGCATCAAACTTTG
>JANNYL010000017.1:0-13160 GCA_031410075.1 Flavobacteriales bacterium | reverse complement strand
GCTCAAGCGGCTAATTCACGTGAACAGATCACACGTGTGCAGGCTTTGGTAGACGCGGGCCGGTCCGCCAGGGGCGAGTTGCTGGACATAAACGCACAACTCGCGAGCGAGGAATACACGGTGACCGATCTTCAGAACCAGCACGACCAAGCTCTTCTGCAATTGGGCCAGGCGCTGCGTCTGGAGCCGAATGAAATGAACGGTTTCGATATTGCTGCACCACAGATCGGGAACCTTGTGATGGCACAACCCGTGGCCAAGGAGGACGACGTGCTGGGCACTGTGCTCGCAACAAATCCAGCTTACGCCCAAAGCGAACTCAATGCTCAAAGCGCTGAAAAGGGAGTCAATATTGCGCGGTCAGGCATGCTGCCGTCCTTGGGATTCAATGCGTCGGCAGGCACTGGTTATTCCGGAAGGAATTTCGAAACAGTTGGTGAACCGATCATATCAGAACAACCGATCGGAGCAACAGAGACCGGGGAGATCGTGTATGCACCCAGTTTTGACTTCGCAACGCAGACCCGCCCCTTCGGAAAGCAGCTCGATGACAACCTGAACGAGTCGATCAGCTTTACCCTGAGCGTGCCTATTTTCAACAACAAGCAGAACAGCTTGGCCGCGGATCGTGCACGTATTCAGCATGAACAGGCAAAGAACCGGCAAGAGAGCCAGCGGCTTTCGTTGCAACGCGATGTTCAGAACGCCCTTGTCGCGCAGCGCAATGCGTTCCGCCAGTATGAGAGTGCACGTAAGAGTGTTGAGGCATCGGAAGTATCATTGGCTTTCGCCCAGGAACGATTCGCCCAGAATGTGATCACGGCGATCGAACTCAACACGGCCAAAGTGCGCGTCCAAAAGGCGACTGCCGACCTGATCAATGCGAAGTACAGTTATTTGATGGCCCAGAAGTCACTCGACATTCTGCAAGGCCTGCCTCTAACGCTCTGAATTTGCCTCTGCTGCTCTCGTTCGATACGGCAACCAAGCACTGTGCTGTTGCACTCAGTGAAGGTGGTCGCGTGCTCGCTTCGCGGGTTGAAGAGGGGGAGAAGTTCAGCCACGCTGAAAAATTGAACGTCTTTATCGCTGAGGTGATGACCGAGGCCGCTAGAGACATTGATGAATTGGATGCCGTAGCCGTGGGTGTTGGTCCAGGTTCTTACACCGGCTTGCGCATCGGTTTGTCGGCTGCCAAGGGTTTGTGCTTCGCGTTGGATATTCCGTTGATAGGGATGGGCACATTGGATGTCTTGGTCGCACAGTATCTCTCGCTTCCCAATATTGATCGGCAACCGAGTGATGTATTATTTCCAATGATCGATGCACGACGCATGGAGGTTTTCACAACAGCCTTTGATGGTTCAGGTAAAGAAGTCGGTGAAAGCCAGCCTATGATACTGGATGATCCGTGGTGCAGTGCTTTACCGCAGGACAAGAGACACCTGGTTTTTGGTGATGGAGCTGACAAAGCCTCCGCGCTCTGGACCGGTCATTCGCAGGTCACTCATGTAGTTGGCATTCGTCCTAGCGTGTTCGGTTTGGTCGCTTGCGCAGAGACGCTGTTCGGCCGCGGTGACTTTGCCGATATGGCACGATCGGTTCCCGCCTACGGTAAGGTTGCGCGTGTTGGCGGAGGTTTTCCGTTGGAGCCGTAGTTCCCCTGCGCTCATTTCCCTTTTTGCACGGAGCCGTCGCGTTCAGCCCCGCCTCACAGGGAACGAGCGAACTATCGGCTAGTACGGATCCATGACCTATTGGACCATACGGTCATGGAATGCCTCATCTGCTTTCAGTGGTGTAACGCATGATGTGTATGAGACCGGTCTCCAGGTCTTTGGCGATCGTTGCTTTCAGGAACATCGAGCTAGCCTCGTACAGATATTCGATGTGGCGGATCGATTTTTCATTCCTGTACTGGTCGCCCATGACAACGTTGCCGGCAACATCGTAATGCCAGATGTGTTTGGTCGTGGTTGGGTTAGAGAGGTCCGGCTGCTCGATGCGTTCTGCGAGCCGCCCTTTTTCCGCGTATCGAAAGGTGACTCGGCCACGCCTCCCAGTAATCAGATAGTGGTCGTCGATCACACGCAGATAACCCCACTCGTCGGTGTGATAAAACTGTTCGCGATACGGTAAACCTCGGTCGTTCAACCATGTTTTCTGCAACACGGTATCGTTCACGTCTTCGTAGGTGAACCGTTCTTCGCTGATGATCGTTTCTCTACCTCGTTGAAGGTTGTACCGATCGCCACTGAGGTTTTCGATGCGCACGTACACCTGCTTCACAACCCGGCCCTTGGCGTCCGATGAATCGCGGAACGCGAAGTGGCCATTGAGGTCATTGCGAAGTTGTTCAATTGCCCTGCCCAACGTGTCGTATGTCCAAGCAACTGATGCTGTATCTCGACCGCTGCCTGGTTTGCCGAAGGTGTTGTTCGTGAAGACCGTGGATCCGTTGCGGTCGAAGCTGTAGAACGAGCGATCGCTCTTGTCCCGAATGGGTTCTCCATCTCGTTTCACGCTTGCCTGCCCACTGATGCTTGCTACGTTGTTCAGTCGTATGAACGCTGCATTGAAATGCAGGATCATCGGGTCATTGAGGCCGGGTTCCACGACCAACACTTGCGCTTGTGCTTGGGTAACGATCAGAATGGCAATAGCAGCAACGCCCCGGATCATTTCAGCTGCTTCATGGCGTCTTTCACACTGCCTACCGGTAACTGGCAAGCTTTGTTCTCGCAGACGTAAATAGTGGTGCTCGTACCAAGGGTTTTCTCCGCGAGCAACGGTATCGAGCTGCTGGTGAGGGTGCCCAGAAAGATGCGGTTCGGCCAATAGTGTGGTGCGAATTCTTTTTTCCGCACCAACGCATCCGGCCCCGTTATGGCGATCTCGTAGTAAGGAAATACGTGCATCAGCATCGCCTGTGCCCAGTTGCTATAGCCGCTCGGGTAACGTTCGAACTCCCCTTGCACGTTGTTCAGCATCTGTGAACTCAATGCTATATATCGCGGCTCGTCGAACAAGGAGCCGAGAACATGCAACGACTTGCACAAGCTGCTGTTGCTGGCTGGGATCACGTTGTCATGCACTTCCATCTTGCGTGCGATCAATGCTGGGTCCAGATCGCTGGTGTAATAGAACATACCTGACCCGCTGTCCTGGAAATGTGTGATGGTGTAGTCTGTGAGTTTGTGTGCCTCGGTAAGCCATTGCTCCAGAAAGGTCTGTTCGTACAGGGCCAATAGCGCTTCAATGGTGAAGCTGTAGTCATCCAAGTACGCATTGATATTGCCTTTCCCTTTGAGCCCCTTCCCGTTCGGGGGAACGTAGTTGCGCCAGAGACCGCCGTCCTCACGCCGAAGATCCGAGAGCAACAAGTGCATCGTATTGCGCGCTTTCTCCAGATAGCGTTCCTCTCCGAGAGCTTCATAAGCCTTGCACCAGGCGATCACCATCAAAGCGTTCCAGCTTGTAAGCGATTTGTTATCGAGGCCTGGCCGTACGCGCTTCGAACGGTCTTCCAATAATCGATCATTGATCTGTGTAGCCTTTACCCTCACGTCGTCAACGGACAAGCCCAGGCGTTTTGCGATGGCTGCATCGTCGGCATCCCTTAGCAAGATGTTGTTGCCATGCTCCCAGAGGGCCTTGCCATCAACCTCGTAATACTTTTCGGCGAAGGCGATATCGGTGCCGAGCACACGTTGCAGGTCAGCTTTGGTCCACACATAGAACTTGCCTTCCTCTCCTTCACTATCGGCATCCAGCGCGCTGTAGCACGCATCGTACGGGCCGAGCATTTCGCGCTCGATGAATGCAAGTGTGCGTTCAACCACATCCTTGTACAACGGTTCTTTCGTCGCCTGATAAGCCTGGCTGTAAAGCGATACCAGTTGTGCGTTATCGTAAAGCATTTTCTCAAAGTGAGGCACTTTCCAGATCCCGTCCACACTATAGCGTGCAAAGCCTCCGCCCACCTGATCATAGATGCCGCCGAGCGCCATTTTGTGCAACGTAAGGTCCACTTGCGCTTTGATATCGCCATCGTTCGCCAACGAACCGTACTTCAACAGGAATTCCCAGTTGTTGGGCATGGGGAATTTTGGCGCATGGTCCGTGCCTCCGTCGAGGCGATCAAAAGTGCTGTCCATTATTCGCACCATGCGTGCAAGAGTGCGGCGATCGAAGTCCGGTGCTTCGGGGTTCAACGTGATGAGTTCGCTTCGCCTCACACCCTCGTGCAACTGCTCTGCATAACCGATCACCTTTTTGGGGTCCGTCTTCCACGTTTCTCCAAGGTCGTTCAACAGTTGCACCCATTGTTGAGGTGGATAATACGTGCCGCCATAAACAGGTCTGGCATCGGGAAGGATGAAACAGTTCAACGGCCATCCACCGCGACCGGTCATCAGTTGCACCGCGTTCATGTATACCTGATCCACGTCGGGTCGCTCTTCGCGATCCACTTTGATACAGATGAACCGGTCGTTCATGATGCGCGCAATGCTGTCGTTCTCGAAGCACTCACGTTCCATTACATGGCACCAATGGCAAGCCGAATAGCCGATGCTCAGCAGCACCAATTTGTTCTCGGCCTTGGCTTTCGCGAACGCTTCATCGCCCCACGGATACCAATCCACCGGATTGTGCGCATGTTGCAGCAGGTAGGGACTTGTTTCGTTCGCTAGGCGATTGGTGTGGCGATGCATGATGGTGTCCTGCTCGTTTTCCGTGGCTCCTTTACCGTCGTGATCACAGCCGGGCACAAGTGCCATGCTGGAAATCATTGCGATCAACGTTAGTTTGGCGAACGACATGAGCGATCAAAGGAACGAGGAAGATGGGCGCCCACGTATGCCTGCAAAGTTGCTTCGCCAACAAAGTCGAGTGAAGGACTTCACCCCCTCGCGAAAGGCAAAGCCCACCTATCCATGGACGACCACGCTCATGGTGTTCGGTTTGTTCCTCGCGTTGTACTCGTTCTTCAGTGTCTCGTGGTGGACCTTGGTATGGCCAGTCACTTTATTGCGTGTACTGTTCGTGCTATGCTTCACTGGTCCCGCGATCGGTTTGGTTTGGCCGCGAATAAGAATGGGAATGGAACATTTGGAGTGGCTCTTCTTCAATATGCTGGCCGTAGGTCCGTGGTCGTTGTGTCTTTTTCTATGGTTCAATTACGCTTTGCACGGCCCAGTGAAGTATAGCGATCACCCGGTCGGTCAAGTGCGAAACACCATCACCCGCCAGAACAGAACAGGAGAAACATATACCCGATCAAGTCCTACGGTACACTTCGAACTGGCCGATGGATACTTGGCGGAATATCCATGGGCATTGAGTACCTGGAGCGAGTTCGTTCACGGATATAGCGATACTCTTCGAGTAGGTGTTGCCAAAGGCTGCTTCGGTGTGGAAGTCGTGGTCGACAAGGAGCAGCGATAGACCGATCACTATTCCCAGTTGAAGTCATGCTCTTCCTCGAACGGAAAACGTTTGCGGATCAAGAAGGCTTTGCCTGTAACAGTGCCTTTGGCTTTCAACTTTGCTTTACCGCTCAATGCCGCGGACAGCATGGCGCCCATGGCCTGTGCGCCGTGCCCATCGAACGAGGCATGCAGCGGTACCGCATAGTCTTTGGTTGTGCGTTTCTCCAGCACCAAGTTGCTATCCAACGTGGCTTTTCCAATGAATACCTCATTCAGGTAAAGGTCCACATCGGGGTCGATAACGTGGATGCGGAACGAATTCGGATTATCCAAGGTGACCATCACGCGCGCCGCCACACCACTGTTATCGAACCTGGTGACGTCCACATCCGTGATCCCCTTGAAGGAGACTTGCTGGTACGAAAGACAGCCGGAGAAAAAAATGGGGAGAAGAACGCAAGTGGTCGCTTGCATAACTCTCCTTCGAGATTCAACCATTTCCATTCGACATCGCAGCATAATGCTGGAAGAAGCGAGGAATGGTGGTGATGCCCTTCATGTAATTGAAGATGCCGTATTTCTCGTTCGGGCTGTGGATATTGTCGCTGTCCAAGCCGAATCCGAAGAGCACTGTTTTCAATCCCAGTTCACTTTCAAAGAGTGCCACGATGGGGATACTTCCACCACCGCGTGTGGGGATCGGCTTTTTGCCGAATGTCTCTTCCATGGCCTTGCTCGCCGCGAGGTAGGCCACACTATCGATAGGTGTTACTGCTGCCTCACCGCCATGGTGCGGGCGCACCGTCACTTTCACACTCGGTGGCGCGATCTTGTTGAAGTGGTCCTGGAACAGCTTGGTGATAGGGTCGCTTTTTTGGTTCGGTACCAAGCGCATGCTGATCTTGGCGAATGCCTTGCTCGGTAGAACCGTCTTCGCACCTTCGCCTATGTAGCCACCCCAGATACCGTTCACATCCAACGTTGGGCGGATGGTGCATCGCTCGTCGGTGGTGTAGCCCTTTTCGCCCTTCACTGCGGCCACGCCCAATTCGTCCATCCATTCCTTTTCGTTGAAAGGAGCCTCGGCAAGTGCCTTCCGCTCAGCCGCGGATAATTCAACCACCGCATCGTAAAAGCCGGGAATGTTCACGCGACCATCCGCATCGTGCAAGCTCGAGATCATCGCACACAGGATGTTGATCGGGTTGGCCACAGCTCCACCGTATACACCACTGTGCAAGTCGCGGTTGGGGCCCACCACTTCCACTTCCAAGTAGCTCAGTCCCCGAAGCCCCGTGTTGATGCTTGGTGTGTCGTTGGCGATCATGCTGGTGTCGCTGATCAGCACCACGTCGGCTTTGAGCCGGGCCTTGTTCGCGCTAACGAAAATGCCGAGGTTGCTGCTTCCCACTTCCTCTTCGCCCTCGATCATGAACTTCACGTTGCACGGCAGTGAGTTCGTCTTCATCATCGCCTCGAAGGCTTTCACATGCATGTAGAATTGGCCTTTGTCATCCGCGCTTCCGCGGGCGTAGATCATTCCGTCTTTCACCACAGGCTCGAACGGGGGCGAATGCCAAAGGTCAAGAGGGTCCGCGGGCTGCACATCATAGTGCCCATAGACCAGTACCGTTGGTTTGGTCGGGTCAATGATCTTTTCACCGTAAACGATCGGGTGGCCGGCCGTGGGGCAGATCTCCACTTTGTCCGCACCCGCTTCAACCAGTCGCTTTTTCACCTCTTCGGCACACCTGGCCACATCCGCCTTGTATTTGGGGTCCGCGCTAACGCTTGGTATGCGAAGCAGGTCAAGAAGTTCATTGAGAAAACGGTCCTTGTTCTGGTCGATAAAGGCGTCTACGATGTTCATCCTGTTGAATTTAATGGGCCTTCGGTCATGTGCTGATAGCAGCGAGTTCGAAGGGCGACGAATATACCGGTGACTTCACGGCTGGGGTCGTTTTCTACATTAACTGCCTCATTCGCTGAACAGCCGGGATCCGGAAGTGCGATCCTCTTCCATTTCGAGCCATGGTCGTCCGGCCTTTGGGTGAGGCAGGCCCGCTTGGATCGGCCGTTGAAGTCTTTGCCTGACCCTGCAGGAATTTGCTGAAAATGAGGGCGTTTGGCCGATCGATCCAAGGACACATTGTTCTCTTTCCAACATCAGGCAACTTTGGCAACCCCTTGTGGGTCAATTGATCGACTGGAAGAACTACCTTCCGTCGCTTTTTCTTGACCGCCTATGACCTTACGCTTCCTCTTTGTTCCAATAGCGATGGTGGCCGCCATTGCGTTAAAGGCCCAATTGGTTGTTGATCAATCGCTTACGCCGATCCAAGTGGTTCAGAACCTGTTGGTGGGCAATGGCGTGGTTGCCACCAACATTACCCTGAACGGGGTTCTTGGAAATACGATCAATGAACAGATCGGTGGGTTTGACGGTTCCAACAGCAACATTGGGCTGAATAATGGCGTCCTCCTGAGCAGTGGTTCCATTGCAGTTGCTGTCGGGCCCAATATCAGTGGAAGCAATACGCTTGGTGGCGGAAATTTTGGTGCTAGTGATCCGGATCTGGACCTTCTTAGCGGGGTCGCGACCAACGATAAATGTGTACTCGAATTCGACTTCATTCCTACTGGGGATAGTGTCAAATTCAACTACGTCTTTGGCTCAGAGGAATACAATGAATATGTATGCGGTACGGTAAACGATGTGTTCGGCTTCTTTATCAGTGGCCCGGGTATAACTGGACCTTATAGCAACAACTCTACGAACATCGCCCTGATCCCAGGGGGTAGTATTCCCGTTTCGATCAATACCGTGAACAATGGAACGGTTGGGCAGAACGGTATGTTGGCCAACTGCGACAACTTGGACCCTAATTGGGAGAACAACAATATTTACTTCACGGATAACACTGGCGGAACAACGGTCGAGTTCGATGGGTTCACGGTAATTCTTACGGCTCGTGCACAGGTTCAGTGTGGTCAGGTCTATCACATCAAGATCGCTATTGCGGATGGTGGAGATACGGCTTTTGATTCCGGCGTGTTCTTGGAAGGCGGAAGCTTCACAAGCACAGGTTCGGTTATACCTGAACTACAAACAATAGGTACTGTGTCTTCAAATGACAGTACCTTCTTCGAGGGTTGTGGTCTGATCCCGTTCGCTTTCCACCGAATTGGCGATACCAGTGTCGTGGATACGATCTCCATGGTGGTAACTGGCACGGCCATCGGCGGGGTGGATTACGTCCCTGCATTTCCGATCCAATTGGTTTTTCCGGCTGGTGATACACTGATCCCATGGCCTGTGGATGTTCCCTTGGATGCCGATGGGCTCGAGACGATAACGATCACTATTACCCAGAACCTTGTATGCAGCGGCACACAGGTCATCAACGAATACACGTTCTATATCGACCAATACGAGCCGTTGAATGTGGTGACGAACGATGTGGTTGGGGATTGTTTGGGAACCTATGTTCTTGCACCCATCATTACTGGTGGTACTGTTGAAAAGGAGATCCTTTGGAGCACGGGTGCAACAACCAATACGATCACGGTTACCCCTCCCGTTACCACTACATATTATTTCACGGTGAGTGATACTTGTGGCGTGCTGCCATGGAGCGACAGCGTGGTGGTTACCATGCCTGTGTATCCGCCTTTGGCACTATCAGTCAGCCCGGAGACCATGATACAATGTTTGGGTAATGATGATATCGGTGTTACCTCAATTACGGGGGGCAATGGCGCCTATTCGTATGCCTGGACCTTGGATGGTGCGAATTCAGGGGTCTCAGCCAGCATAAATGTCCCCGCCGCTTTCCCTTCTGTTTACTACTCCGTCACGGTTACAGATGGCTGCGATAGCACCATCACTGATTCCGTTCTTGTAGGGACCATTCCACTTGACCCTATCGTGATCAATGCCCCTGATCGCACTCCCATCTGTCAGGGCGATACATTGACCCTTGAAGTGCTTGATGTTAGCGGTGGTACCGGTCAGTACACATACGTATGGACGAATAGCCAAGAACAGATCCTTGGTCAAACCGACACTCTACAGGTGGCTGTTCCTGCTGATGCAGGCTACACCATCACAGTAGCCGACCAATGCGGGAACTCCGGTGATACACTGGTTTACGCCTTGATCCCGCACCCAGCTCCATTTTTGTTGTCTTTCAACGCGGATACTGTGATCTGTGCGGGCGATACTGTGGCACTTTGGGCTCGCGTTACCGGAGGTTCAGGCTATTATACGATCGAATGGCCCGGCTCTGAACTCTCTGACCCCCAATTGCTCGTGAACCCACCTGTGAACGAGACATACTCCGTGAATATCTATGACCAGTGCGGGGAGGTGATCAGTGATGAAGTGAACATTGGCGTGGAAGCCCCTGTGGCTGTGATCAATTCCACGAATGCAGGGCAAGATGATTGGGTATTCGAAGCAGCTACGTTGCCTACTTTCTGCCGTAGCTATCGTTGGGACCTTGGTGATAGTACGTTGAGTCGTGAACGTACGTTGGCCCACAGTTATCTTGACCTGGAGGAACATTGGGTACACCTGAAAGTGATCACTTTTGTAGGTTGCTCCGCGGTCGATAGCGTTCTCATCCGCCCTCCCGGTCAGCTCTGGTTCCCCAATGCGTTCACTCCGGATGGGGATGGCATAAATGAGACCTTTGGACCAGCCACCCGTTATGTGGAGAAATTTGAAATGAGCATCTTCGACCGCTGGGGGCAACCCGTTTATTCAACGGACGCAGTGGATCAACCATGGGATGGAACCGTAAACGGTGGGCTTGCCACCACAGGTGTATATGTTTACAAGTACAAAGCCGAAGGTCATCTATTTCCTTCGGTCGAGAATTACGGTCACGTGACCTTGTTGCGCGGATCTGAAGGAGAATAACACAACAGACATGAAACGAATTCTGATCGGAGTTGCGCTTTTGGCGAATGCAGGGATCGCGAACGCTCAATTGGTCGTTGGCCAGACCCTTACCCCTGTGGAATTGGTGCAACAGGTGTTGTTGGGTTCGGGTGTGGTAGCCACCAACATCACACTGAATGGTGTAGCCGGCAACACGGTGAACGAGCAGATCGGTTCATACGATGGTACTGGTAGTAATATCGGCTTACCTCAGGGCGTGATGATGAGTTCCGGCAATATCGCTGTGGGTATTGGTCCGAACGTTGGCGGAGGTACAACACTGGGCGGTGGGAATTTCGGAGCTACCGATCCTGATCTGGAGGTATTGAGCGGGGTGGCTATGAACGATCGTTGTGTATTGGAGTTCGACTTCATCCCTATCGGCGATAGTATCGAATTCAAATACGTATTCTCATCGGAGGAATACAACGAGTACGTCTGCGGAACTGTGAACGATGCCTTTGGTTTCTTTCTGAGCGGGCCGGGGATCACCGGGAGCTTCAGTGACAACTCGATCGATCTCGCACTGATACCCGGTACCAGCACGCCCGTTACCATCAATACCGTGAACAACGGAACCGTTGGGAACAACGGACAATTGGCGAATTGTGAGGCCTTGGATCCCAACTGGGAAAGCAACAACATCTATTATATCGACAATGCCGGAGGGACGACCATCGAATTCGATGGATTTACAGTTGTGCTCACCGCTCGCTCCGCGGTTCAGTGTGGCCAGTCCTACCACATCAAAATGGCTATTGCCGACGGAGGTGATACCGCTTTTGATTCAGGTGTATTCCTCGAAGGCGGATCCTTTACAAGCAGCCCGTTCGTTCCATCGCTCCAGCCCGGTCCTGGAATTATCGGTAACACCCTCTTCGAGAGTTGTTTCAACGTGGGGTTCATTTTCACGCGCACTGGCGACAGCACCAATGTGCAAACTGTAGACATTGAGATAGGTGGAACGGCCACTCCGGGAGTCGATTATTCACCTCCTTTTCCTACGCAACTTGTCTTTCCTGCTTTTGTAACGCAGATCCCTTTCATCTTGAACGCGCCATTGGATGTTGATGGCCTCGAAACAATTGAACTTATCCTATCCTCACCCTCTCCCTGCTCTGCGGATTCGATCCATGTGCCGTTCAATTTTTTGATAGATCAACCTGATCCTCTAATTGCCATTGGTAGTGCTTTCTTCCTCGATTGTGGCGAAAGTGTGCAGTTGACACCGACGATCACCGGTGGCTTTGGGGCATACAGCTATCAGTGGTCCACGGGTTCCACAGCATCGGAGATCCTCTACACACCAACCATGGTGACCGATGTGACCATCACCGTTTTCGATACCTGCGGATTGCAGACCGTGGGGTTCTTCGCAGTGGAGCTTTCACCTCCAGCCCCTATCAGCGCTTCTCTTTCTGGCCCGCAGCCTTTGATCGAAGGATGCGATCAAGCCAATTTGGTTGTCACCAGACCGGCAGGTACCTCCGGGGATCTGTTAGTAACCACACTGCATACTGGTGAGGCTGGTGTTGGTACCGACTACTCGATCACGCAACCCATTGTGATCCCAGGTGGTAGCGCTACGGTGAGTTTGCCCGTGGTGGCCTTGGAGGACAATGTTTCCGAAGGAACTGAATCAGTCGTGATCACCGTGAGCTATACGAATGCTTGCAGCCAGGAAGTGACCGCAGAAGTGAGTTCGTCGATCGCCGATGCGCCAGGTATCGTATTGACGGCCGATCCATTCTTGATCATCCCTTGCGGAACCGATAGTGTGCTGATAACAGCTGAGGCTTCTGGCGGTGTTGGAACCTTGAGTGCGATCTGGAACAACGGTTATATCGGTACTACCGCTTATGCATCCAACGCAGTGGATGGCATTTATGTGATCACTGTTACGGATGATTGTGGTCATACAGCCAGTGCTTCGACCACCGTGGACCCGCAGTGTGCCATCGTTATTCCGAACGTGTTCAGCCCGAATGGCGATGGGGACAACGATGCGTTCGTGATCGAGGGTATTTTGGCAAGCACCAACAACGTACGCATATTCAACCGCTGGGGACAGGTGGTGTTCGAGGCTAACAATTACGCCAATACATGGGTTGCGAACGGCCTTCCCGATGGCACGTATTTCTACGAGATCACTGTGGAACGCGAGCCTCAACCATTCACCGGTGCAGTAACGATCCTCAAAGAAGGACGACGTTAAGCAGGTTCCTGTACGATCAACGAAGAGCCCGTCATCTCGACGGGCTTTTCAATTCCCATAAGGTGAAGTATCGTGGGTGCAACGTCCGCCAGCACACCGTTGTGTACGACCCATTTGCGATCATCCAGGATGAAAACAGGGACCGGGTTTGTAGTGTGCGAAGTATTTGGTGACCCATCAGGGTTGACCGCCTTGTCCGCATTGCCATGGTCGGCGATCATCACAAAGGAATAGCCCTGCGCTTGCCCGGCTTCCACGACTTTTCGCGCACAGGTATCGGTGGTTTCCACCGCTTTTACGATCGCACTGAACACACCGGTGTGGCCCACCATATCGGCGTTCGCGAAGTTCAAACAGATGAAGTCCGCTTCAGCCTTTTTGATCTCTGTGCAAATAGCATCGGTAACCCCATTGGCGCTCATCTCCGGTTGCAGATCGTACGTGGCTACTTGCGGTGAAGGCACCATGATGCGTTGCTCACCGGGGAAAGGCTCTTCGCGCCCGCCATTGAAGAAGAACGTTACGTGCGGATACTTCTCGGTTTCTGCGATGCGGATCTGTCGCAAAC
>JANNYL010000016.1:0-5162 GCA_031410075.1 Flavobacteriales bacterium | reverse complement strand
GATCCGCGCCGCATTCAAATCCGTGTGCGACAGCAAACAGGTGGCCGTGCTCGTACCCACGACGATCCTCGCCCTACAGCACGCGAAGAGCTTCGCGGCGCGGATGAAAGGACTACCGGTCCGAGTGGACTATATCAACCGTTTCCGCAGCAGCGCCGACCAAACACAGATCCTCAAAGACCTGAAAGAAGGGAAGATCGACATCATCATCGGAACGCACCGGCTGGTGAGCAAGGACGTGGAGTACAAGGACCTCGGCCTGTTGATCATCGACGAAGAGCAGAAGTTCGGCGTGAACGTGAAGGACAAGCTGAAGACGCTGCGTGCAACGGTGGACACGCTCACGCTCACCGCCACGCCGATCCCACGCACGCTGCAGTTCAGCCTCATGGGCGCGCGCGACCTCAGCATCATCAGCACGCCGCCGCCCAACCGCTATCCGGTGAGTACGATGTTGCAACCGTACGATGAAGTGACGATCCGCGGCGCCATCGAATACGAACTTTCACGCGGCGGCCAAGTCTACTTCCTGCACGACAAGGTGAAGAACATCGAGTTCATGGCCGACATGATCCGCAAGCTGGTGCCGGGTGCTCGCGTAAGCGTGGGCCACGGTCAGCTCGAAGGCCACAAGCTCGAAGAAGTGATGCTCGACTTCATCGAAGGCAACAGCGACGTGCTCGTGTGTACCACCATCGTGGAGAACGGCCTTGACATCCCGAACGCCAACACGATCATCGTCAACGAAGCGCAGAACTTCGGCCTTAGCGATTTGCACCAACTGCGCGGTCGCGTGGGTCGGAGCAACAAGAAGGCGTATTGCTACTTGCTTGCGCCGAGCCCGCATCTTCTCCCTGACTTGTCGCGCAAGCGTCTGCAAGCCATCGAACAGTTCAGCGATCTCGGCAGCGGCATCCACATCGCCATGAAGGACCTCGATATCCGTGGCGCAGGCGATCTGCTGGGCGCGGAGCAGAGCGGTTTCATCAACGACATCGGCTTCGAGACCTACCACAAGATCCTGGAGGAAGCCGTGCGCGAGCTAAAGGACGAGCACTTCAAGGAGCTCTTCGAAGACCGCCAACTCGCCCGCGGCGCCACGCGCGATCAAAGCGACGATTGCATCATCGAGACCGACCTCACCATGCTGATCCCCAACAGCTACGTGAGCGAGACGGCCGAACGCTTGGCGCTCTACCGCAAGCTCGACGACATCAAGGACGAAGCGGAACTACAGAGGTTCACGACGGAGATCACGGATCGTTTCGGTCCCATCCCACAACAGGTCACCGAGCTGATGGAGGCCATCCGCCTGCGCTGGCTGGGCCAACAGATGGGCTTGGAGAAGATGGTGCTGAAGAAGGGCACGCTCATCGGCACCTTCATCGCGGACCAGAAGCACCCCTTCTTCGCTGGGGATACGTTCCACTCGGTGCTGCGTGCGGTGCAGGCACAGCCGAGGAAGTTCAAGGTTTACGAGAAGGCGGGGACGCTCAGGGTGAGCGTTCAGGATGTGAAGAACGTAAGGGAGGCGAAGGAGGCGTTGGAGAGCGTGGTGGGTGTGGCGGCATAGTGTTTGGCGAACGCACGGACGTGGAGGATCGCTTAAGTTTGGTTGATCAGCAGTGGCGACGGTCGGGTTGGCTGCGAAACATCAAAGTGACCAACAAGACCCAAGATCATGAAACCACTGCTCCACATCCTTCTCGCCTTCGCTCTCATCACACAAAGCGCAGCCTTCGGTCAGACCACCTTCCAGAAAGCGATCGGTGGAACGGCCAATGACCAGGCTTACGACCTTATCCGTGCGATCGATGGGGCTTACGTCGCTGCGGGAGAGACGGTGGACCCGAACACCTTCGACCTCAATATGTTCCTGGTGAAGTTCACAGCCCAGGGTGATACCGTGTGGACCCGGAGCATCGGCGCCGACCTGAGGGACGAAACTGCCGCGTCCATTCGGCAAACCAGCGATGGAGGCTTCGTGCTGTGCGGCACAGGACAGAGCTTCGGCCCGGACGCATCGAACATCGTTATCGTCAAGACCGATGATGAAGGCGCCGTCAGCTGGACGAAAACGTTCGGAGCATCCGCAATCGAGACGGGCAAGATGGCACAACAGACCGCCGACGGTGGCTACATCGTGCTGGGCACGTCCGAGGTTATCGGTGCACCATCGGATATCTGCTTGATCAAGACCGATCCGGACGGGGACACCACATGGACCAGGATCCTGAGCGTGGGACCTGACTGCTACGACGTGGCCAACGCCATTGTGCAAACCAATGATGGTGGATATCTGATCACCGGTGTGGAGAATGAGCCGGGCGTGTTCGGCGGCATGAGTGTCATCAGGACCGACGCGAACGGCGACGTGCTTTGGGCAAAGTGCTTCAACGGCTCCAACGCCGGATACTCCATGAAGCAGACATCGGATGGTGGATGCGTCGTTCTCGGCACGCACTACACCACCAACTTCGACCTCTATCTGGCCAAGCTCGATGCGCAGGGTGACACATCATGGACGCGGTCCTTCGGTGGAACGGATGCGGAAGACGGGGCTTCCGTGGTGGAGACCAACGACGGCGGCTTCATCATCGCCGGTGGCACGCGAAGCTTTGGGGCAGGTTTGAAGGACGCCTATCTCGTCCGAACGGACGTGAACGGTGATCTTAGCTGGTCGAGGGCGTATGGCATCGGCAACTTCGACCTCGCATTCGCAGCGCGATCGACCGACGATGGTGGCTTCATGGCCGTGGGTCAGACCAACAGTTTCGGCCCGGGTCAGTCGAGCATGTATGTAATTCGAACGGACGCGTCCGGGAACAGCGGATGCAACGATGTATCAGCAGCGACGACCGTTCAGGTGCCCGCTGTCACGGTTACTGATGTTGTCCTACAATCGTGGTCGGGGATAGCCGTCTCCAGTCCTGTAGTCACGACCAGGGCAGGCAGCATGGTTGCCACCGCCTGCCTGACTACCAATGTGCAGGAGATCGCGGCGAACAATCCTTTGCTCGTTTTTCCGAACCCGACATCAGGGCTTGTGGTCATTCGGACCCCCAGACCGATCCATTACGGCGAGTACGAGTTGACGGATCTCGGCGGCAAGGTGGTGGCGCAGGGGATCATGACCGGAACTTCGGAACTCCTGCTCCCCACCGAGGGTCTTGCCCCCGGCTCCTTTATCGTCCGCATCGTCGAAGCCGGGAGCCCATACTATGCGAAGCTCTTCGTGGAGCCGAACTGAGTTGTTCCAGTGGATGCCGACCCCTTCTGCTCGTGGGTCATTCAAGGTGTACGAGAAGGCGGGGACTTTGCGGATCAGTGTGCAGGATGTGAAGAACCCCGGCTCATGGCCGGGGCAGGCTGTGCAGGGGGCGAAGGTGGCGTTGGAGAGTGTGGTGGGGGTGGCGGCATAGTGTTCGGCGAACGCTCGGACGTGGTGGATGGCTTTACTTTGGTTGATGAGCAGTGGCGACGGTCGGGTCGACTGTGAAACATCAAGGTGACCAACAAGACCCCAAGATCATGAAACCACTGCTCCACATCCTTCTCGCTTTCGCACTCATCACACAAAGCGCAGCCTTCGGTCAGACCACCTTCCAGAAAGCGATCGGCGGAACAGCTAATGAACTGGCCTACGACATTGTCCCGACCATGGATGGGGCTTTCGTCGCCGCGGGTGAGCTCGTCGACCCCGACGAATCCAACAGGAACATATTCCTGGTGAAGCTCTCCGCCGAAGGCGATACGTTGTGGACGCGGACCATAGGCGGTGCCTCAAAGAACGAATTCGCCAGATCCATTCGGCAAACAAGCGATGGTGGCTTCATTCTGTGCGGTTCGCAATGGGAGCTCGGCACCAACATACAGAACATCCTATTGACCAAGACCGATGATCAAGGTGCCGTCAATTGGACGAGGGCGTTCGGAGCAACCGCCATCGAGAAAGGCCAATTGGCACAACAGACCGCTGATGGTGGCTACATCGTGCTGGGCCTGAACAGTGACATACTTGTGCCCAACGATATCTGCTTGATCAAGACCGATGCTGTCGGCGATACCACGTGGACAAGGATCATGAGCATTGGACCTGATTGCTACGACTACGGGTACGCCATCGACGAGACCAGCGATGGTGGCTACCTGATCACCGGGAACGTCATTGAAATTGGTGTGTTGGGCGGCATGCCCCTCATCAAGACCGACGCGAACGGCGACATACTCTGGGCAAAGTGCTTCAACGGCTTCAACGTCGGGTACTCTGTGAAGCAAACATCGGATGGTGGATGCGTCGTTCTGGGCACACACTACAGCACCAACTACGACCTCTATCTGGTCAGGCTCACCGACCAGGGTGACACCTTGTGGACGCGATCGTTCGGCGGGACAGAAGGGGATGAGGCCGGATCCGTTGTTGAAACCAGCGATGGCGGCTTCATCATCTCCGGTTGGACGCGGAGCTTCGGGGCGGGAATGAAGGATGCCTATCTCATCCGAACGGACATGAACGGAGATCTCATTTGGTCGAGAGCATATGGCATGAGCAACTTCGATGACGCGTACTCCGTGCAATTGGCTGACGATGGCGGTTTCATGGCCGTGGGCCAGACACTCAGCTTCGGCCCCGGTTTGGCGAGTATGTATGTGGTACGAACGGACGCATCCGGGAATAGCGGGTGCAACGATGTACCCGCAGCGACGATCGTTCAGGTGCCCTATGTGACGATCAGTGATCTTGTCTTCCAATCGTCGTCCGGAATAGCCGTCTCCAGTCCTGTCCTCTCTGTCGGATCAGGCAGCATGGTGACCACCGCCTGCCTAACTACCAACGTGCAGGAGATCACGGCGAACGATCCTTTGCTCGTTTTTCCGAACCCGACATCAGGGCCTGTGGTCATCAGGACACCCGCGCGCATCCGGAACGGCCAATACGAGGTACAGGATACTGACGGCAAGGTCGTGCTGCGGGGTGTGATCGCCGGAACGTCGGAACTCCTGCTTCCCGTAGAGGGCCTTGCCCCGGGATGCTTCATCGTCCGCATCGTCGAAGCCGGGAGCCAATACTATGCGAAGCTCTTCGTGGAGCCGAATTGAGTTGTTCCATTGGATGCCGACCCCTTCCCCCAATGTCATTAAGTTAAGGGGAGTTGCTGCTT
>JANNYL010000015.1:0-2741 GCA_031410075.1 Flavobacteriales bacterium | reverse complement strand
TCCATGTGCTGCACCTCTATTTGCGGTTTGTCCTTGTAGAGTTTCACCGTTCCTTTAATGAGAAGCTCCTTGCCTTTGAACCGCTCTTCCAATAACTCATGCTCGGCCCCGGACACGCTTCCCCAGATCACTACCGTAAATGTGTTGTCAGGATAGACACCGCCAAAATTCAAGTAAATGTGGTTCGCATCAGGTTTCGTAACCGTTTTGATCCCCGTTGGCGTTCCACAGAACACCACGTCTTTTCCAACCTGAGCGACCACGGACTTGCTGTCATCGGTGCAGGTAAGCGCCCCAGGTTCTTGAGCGACCATGGCGCTGGTTACGATCAATGAAAAAGAAACAAGCAATGTTCGGAGTTTCGTCATGCAGCAAACTTAGCCGGCCTGCGACCTCATGTGAGGAACATCTTTGAACACACCATAGCTTGCGCCACATGCGTTCCTTCCGAGCCGTTCTCCTTCTCCTATTGTTCAGCCCCTTGGTGGCGGTTGCCTGGGGGCCAACCGGTCACAGAACCATTGGCGAGATCGCGCAAAACCACCTTTCGAAAAAGGCTCACAAGGCGATCGTACGGATACTTGGATCGGAAAGTCTCGCCATCGCTTCCACGTGGATGGATGAAGTGCGCTCGGATAGTTTGTACGACTACACGCACGACTGGCATTGGGTTACCATTCCGGACAGCCTCACCTATGCTACCAGCGTGAAGAACCCGAAGGGCGATGTGGTCGAGGCCATTTCGCGCATGAAGATCTTGTTGCGCAGTGACACGGTTCCTCTCGAACGCAAGCGGGTGTACCTGCGGTTTCTCATCCATCTCGTTGGCGACATCCACCAACCCTTGCACGCAGGCCGTGGAGACGACAAAGGCGGGAACTCATTTCAGGTGCAATGGTTCAAGAAGGGAACCAACCTGCATCGCGTGTGGGATAGCGAGATGATCGATCAGGCGGGCCTTGGTTACACGGAGTTGGCCCAAAGCTTGGACCATGCGAGCATTGCACAGCAAAAGGCTTGGCAGCAAAGCACTGCGGCGGTATGGGCACAAGAAGCCGTGGGTTACCGCGCCCAGGTCTATGCGGTTCAAAAGGGTGACGACCTTGGATACAAGTACCAATACGCGAACTGGCCATTGGTCCAACAACAATTGACCAAAGCTGGAATTCGGCTCGCCGGTTTGCTGAACGACATTTTCCGATGACCGACCATTCCCGATCCAACATGCGCATCCTGTTCGTTACGTTCCTGGTTATTTCCGCATCGCTCACCAGTGCACAGGACAGCCTACGCGTAATGGCGTACAACCTGTTGCACTTTCCCGATCCTGTTCCGGCAGGAAAAGCGGATACGTTGGCCAAGATCCTCGCATGGCATCCGGTTGACATTCTGATCTGTGAAGAAGTGACGACCGCGGAAGGTGCCGAACTGGTGTTGACCGATGCGCTCAATGTGAATAGCGTCGATCGCTTCAGCATGGCGACGTATGTGACGCAACAGAGTGATCCGGCGGAGCAGATCAAGATCGCGCAGATCCTGTATTACGACCACAACAAGCTTGGCCTGAAGGAACAGGAGCTGATCCTCACCAACGTGCGCGACCTGAACGTGTACACGCTCTACTTGCACGATGCGGGCGCGTTGCAAGGCGATACGACCTTCATCACCGTGGTGGGCGTGCACCTGAAATCCAGCACCGGGTACGAGGCGGAGCGCGCTTTGGAAGCACAGATCCTGATGGACTACCTCTCGGCACTGCCCGCTGGCCGCATGGTGATCGTGGGCGGGGACATGAACATTTATACCGGCGCCGAACCGGCTTTTACAACCTTGCTCACCCCACAGGGATCAGCACACCTGCAAGACCCCTTGAACTTCGGTGGCCTGCCATGGAGTGGCGCTGCGAACGCATGGATACACACGCAGAGCACACGCGTAAGCACCATCTACAGTGATGGCTCGGGCGGCGGCATGGATGACCGCTTCGACATACTGTTGTTGAGCGATGGCCTGATGAACGGCACGGCACCCATGCATTTTGTACCGAACAGTTACAAGCCATTGGGCAACAGTGGCACCTGCTACAACCAGAGCATCACGGCGTGCGATGCGAGCCAAACCCCGTTCAGTATTCTGCGATCGCTTTACTTCATGAGCGATCACCTGCCCGTAGCGCTCACGCTCGCCCCCGGTTCTGGCGTGGGTGTCGCGAACACGAATGTGAACGACCGTTCCGGGATCTCGATCCTTCTCGTGGAGCGCTCGCTGCGCATCACCGGCGGAAGGGGTGCCGCGGTTCTGTCAGTGCTCGATGCGACCGGTCGCTTGCTGTTGGAACGGAACATCGTGTTGCGGGAAGAAGGAACGACAACAGGATTGCCAGAAAACCTCCGTGGATTTGTAGTTGCCACTGTGCGAAGCAGCGAGGCTGGCGGTACGGGGCGGTTCGTGATCCCTGAGTAGACACGCCGATCGCGAGGGGTCATCCCATTTCGAAATTCAATACCACGCTTTGGGTTTCCCCCTTGTGCGATGCCCAGCCGTCTGGCAGGACTCACCAAGTTCAATGCGGGTTAGGGCTGGTTTCCCGTGGAGGAATTTGTGCTTCGAAATGATATGGGAGACTTCGCTGCCCGCATGGAACCGTATTGGAAGAGATCATCGAACGCACAAGTTGCCCGCGCGCTGTGCACACAAGTCAACGCAGGCGGAAGACTTGCGTGAGCGTGGTTTGACGGTTG
>JANNYL010000014.1:0-8419 GCA_031410075.1 Flavobacteriales bacterium | reverse complement strand
CCGAAAAGTTCACTCTCGATCAACTCACTTGGGATCGCCGCACAGTTCACTTCGATGAAGGGGCCATCCTTGCGCGCGCTCTTGTCGTGGATCATGCGCGCCACACCTTCTTTGCCTGCGCCGTTTCCGCCGGTGATCAGCACCCGCGCATCGCTCGGCGCCACTTTCTCGATCATCACACGGATCTCGCCCAAGGCCTTGCTCTCGCCGATCATCCGGTTGCCGCCGACCTTCTCTTTCTGCACTTTCTGGCGCAGGCTTTTGGTCTCTTGTACCAGGTTGCCACGGTCCAACGCGTTGCGCACAGCCACCAGGATCCGGCTGATGTTCGGTGGCTTCTCGATGAAGTCGAAGGCTCCCTTCTTCAAGGCATCCACTGCCGTGTCGATAGTGCCGTGCCCGCTGATCATGATCACCGGGATCTCGTCGTTGTGGGCCATCAACTTTTGTAGGAACTCCAGCCCGTCCAGCTTCGGCATCTTGATGTCGCAGAGCACCACATCGAAGCTGCCCTTCTTGGCTTTCTCCAATCCGACCGCACCGTCCTCGGCTTCGTCCACCACGTGTTTCTCGTGTTCCAGTATTTCACGCAGTGCGTTGCGGATGGACTTCTCGTCGTCGATGATGAGGATCTTGGCCATGAGCGATCGTAGGATCAGATGATCAGACGATCGGATGAGGGGCTCATCGATCGCTGACACTTAGGGGCGAATATGTGGGGCCGAAGTTGGTGACTGGCGGGGAATATCATCCGTTCAGACGGGTCGTTCTGTTCGGATCCGTTATTTTGGGGCAACCGAATGAGCAATTGGCGTCTTCGAAGCACCGGGAAGCCAGAAGCCCGTTGGTCCGGATCCAACTTACCACGAACAGTGCAAATGAGATCCACATTACCTCAGCGGACAGCCCTTGTGTTTGCTTTGCTGATCACGGCCATATCGGCCAGCGCTCAGTTCAGCCCGCGTAAGATCATCAGCCCGAGCGTTAGCACGGATACCACGGCCATCGCCATGGCGGACATGGATGGTGATGGTGATCAGGATGCGATCGTCGGGGGCCGTGTATTGCCTCGCCTGGAATGGTTGCGCAACGATGGTCAGGGCAATTTCATCCCTGGACGAACGCTGGAGTCCGGAGAGAAGATCGCGGACGTGGTGCCGGCGGACCTCGATGCGGACGGTGATGTTGACCTGGTAGCCTCGATCGCCCGAAGCAATGTGCTGCACATCTTCCTCAACTTAGGCAGCGGCTTGTTCGGCGCGGCACCCATCGTATTGCAGGTGGGAGCGCCATCCGAGGACCTCACGGTCCAAACGCTCGTAGGTGACGCAGTGCCTGATATCGTCGTAGCCCAACGATCGCTCTCGCGTGTTGCCGCCTTCACCGGTTCAGGCAATGGGAACTTCAGCTCCACGGCCACCGTTCTGGCGAGCGGCGCCGCTTACGAACGCTGCGTTTTCGCCGACCTCAACGCCGACGCACAGCAGGACCTTGTGCTCGCGATGAACACTCCAGCTCCCGCTATCGAACGGCGTTTGTACAGTGGTGGTACGTTCGGTGCGGCATCACCCATACCGGTGGCGAACTTCACGATCTCCGAGGTCTTTGCCAAGGATGCCGATGGCGACAATGATGTGGACGTATGCTCTGCGAACTCCACGGGCCTGGCACTCTCGCGCAACTCTGCAGGCGTGTTCGGCGCGCCAGATCAGTTCATCATCGCAGTATCGAACGGCACTGGAACCTACAGGCCAGCGCTCTTCGAGGACTTGGACGGCGACGGTGATCATGATGCGTTCCTGGCAGTGGACCTGGTACCGTCGCTCTTCACGAACAATGGTGCCGGTCAGTTCACGCTTGCCTGCTCGCGCGCGCTCATGGGCACCGCGCCGACCGGCCTGTTGGCCGCACAGGTGATCCCCGGTGGCCTGCCTGAGATCGTGCTGGCCTACCGGGCCACCGGCGATGTGGAGTGGCTTGCGCGCACAGCTGCTGAATTCCCCTTGGGCAGTGCATCCTCCGTGTTCAGGCATGAGTTGATCCCCTCAGCACCGGCCCTGTTGGACTACGACACCGATGGTGATCTGGACCATGTGTTCAGCGGCAATGGTGGGTTAATGGCGATGCGATACGATGGCGCCGGAACATGGCAGGGCCCCGTGGTGATCACCCGCGGCTTTGCAAGTAACGTGACGTATAAGACCGCCTTGGACCTGGACGCCGACGGTGTGAAGGAGATCGTTGTGATCAACAACACGAATTGCCAGGTCCTGTATCGTGCGTCCGATGGCAAGTACATCCTCAGGCAGAGCTTCTTCTGCTCGAACTATGCCACCTGCCCACCTTATCTGGCCGATATGGACAACGATGGCGACCAGGATATTCTGCTGAATACCTACGGTGTTGCCCGATGGTACCGGAACGATGGTAACGGCGCACTCACCTCGATGCCCTCCTTCATCACCACGAGCGTTTCATTCTACGGCGAGTTCTCCAGTTTGGGCGTGGCGGACCTGGACGGTGATGGGGACAAGGACGTACTCACTACGAATAACGAGGGCCTCTACTGGAGCCCATGCACCGCACCGGGCGTATTCCCCAATGCGCGGACCCTGATCAACGCGACGCAATCAACCTACGTGCTGGCCGATATGGACGGCGACAACGATATCGACATCGTGCCGACCACCTCGGGTGGCAACTGGCTCCGGAACAGTGGCACGGGCACATTCACAACGGCGGGTTCGCCCACAGGTTTCGCCACTGACATCGACGCGGACGGCGATCTGGACGTGGTGCAGACCTCCGGCAGCTCGTTGACCAGGTATCAGAACAACGGTGCGGGTGTGTTCGGCTTGCTGGCCACGTTGCCGATCTCTGTGGGCGCGACGTTGATCCGCTTGCGCGAGGATGCCGACCGCGATGGCGACCTGGACATCCTCCTGACCAACGTTGCGCAACCGGGCGTGTTCCGCTACCTGCCGAACAATGGCGGTGGCAACTTCGGCGCAGAGCTGGCTTCGCCCTACGAGCGCTCGGGCTATGTGCGGGAGCTTAAAGTGGTCGATGTGGATGAGGATGGTCTGACCGATCTGTTCGTACGGTACGACGGTGTGCTCACCGGTGATGCCGTAGGCTGGTACCGTAAAACCGCAGGTGGTTGGGCTGCGTTCCAGACCATTGAGCAGGCCGCGAACGGCGGAACACGTCTCGTGGACCTGGATCTCGACGGCAAGCTCGATATCCTCACTCGGAGCGGCGCTGTGATATCGTGGCGCAGGAACCTTGTCGGCGCCAGCTTCGCCGCGGCCTCTTCGCTCACTGGGCTTTCAGCGCTCGGGGAGACACAGACCTTCGCGGACTTGAACAGTGATGGGTTTGTGGACCTGGTCGCGGTCAGTGGCGTAACGGTTTCGATGCAGTTCGCCAGTGCCTTTGGTGTGTTCGGGGCGGCCCAGACCCTCTGCTCCAACGCGTGCCTTGGTAGCAATGTCACGCCTGTTGTCACCGACTTGGACGGTGATGGCGACGCCGACATCGCCGGCAGCTTCGGCTCGAACTGGTACAAGAATGTCGGTGCGAACACCTTCAGTGCTGTGGCCTTCACCGCTTACGCCGGGAACCAGACACGATCGTTCGGTCATGATATGGACCACGATGGGCATGCCGATGTGGTCAGTGGGTCCAGTTTCGGTCTGATCTGGTCAAGTGTGAACGTGACCGGGGTCGAGTCCGCTGGCCAGCCGGTCCAGGGATTGACCACCAACGTTCTGGGTGATGTGAACGGCGATGGGGTCAAGGAGGGCTTCCAAGGTGGATGGCTCTACAAGGAAGTAAGTGTGGGCAGCTTCGCGCAGTTGATGGAGCTGCCCTACCTGCCGTTGTTCACCCAGCGCGTCGACGCTGATCTCGACGGGGTGCTGGAGTACATCGTGCTCAACGCAGGCCGCCTGGAATACCTGGAAGGTTCCGCCGTGCCGATGGCTTCGACCACGAAGACCGTCACCACACAGATGAGCAATTCGGCCTTCGCTTATACGGCTCCTTGTGTGGCGGAATTCAATGGCGATGGCCGAAAGGATATCATCTACTGTAGCGGCTCAGGTGTGAGATGCTTCCTTTCGGACGGTAATGGGGGCTTTTCAACGCCGACCACCGTAGGCTTGGGGGGGAATGGAAACCGCAGTTTCAGCACGGGGGATGTGAACGGGGACGGAAAGACCGACGTGCTAGCTGTGCTGGGGCAGCAGATGGGGGTCTATGTGAACCAAGGTGCAGGCCTCTTTTCGGAGATCCGGATGTGGACCTATACTGGCAATGGAGGAGGTCCGGGTGGCGGGGATCTGGCGGATCTGACCGGAGATGGCCGGCCCGATATGGTCCACCTGGAACTTCCGAATGGCGGCATCTCGCCGAACCGTATGTACCTCCGCGTGAACAATGGAGGCGGATTCCAGACCTCGCAATTGTTCACCTCCACCTATCTGAGCGGGCTCGCCTACATGAACTTGGAGGACATGGACGGCGATGGCGATCGCGACATCGTCTTCGCCGATGGAACAACTATCAAACGCATGGAGAACCTGGGTGGCGGCACGTTCGCGGCCCCAGTTGTGCTCGTCTCCAGTTTCAACAACGAGGTGGTGGTGGCGGATGTGAACGCGGACGGACGGTTGGACATCGTTTATGAGAGCAGCGCCGGAGCGCAGCTTGCCATCAACAACGGCAGTTGGTCGTTCGCGGTCGCGCAACAATTGGTGGCGGGCTTGCACAGCCACATCGACCTGTGCGACATGGACCTGGACGGCGATCAGGACCTGCTATTGATGAACGCCGACCTCACCGAGGTGGGCTGGAACAACGGGGCTGGCCAGTTCACCGTGCAACCATTGCTCAGCGATGGTGGCGCGCATGTCACACCCATCGATCTGGATGGCGACGGTGACATCGACCTCGTGTGCTCCAACAACAGCCCACAACCCACGCTCTATTGGTATGAGAACCTCGCCGGGTCCCCGATGGTCGTTTCTGGTCGCGTGTTCCGTGATGTGAACGCCAACGGCGCCTACGATAACGGCGAGCCCGGCGTGGCGAACGTCGCCGTTACCGAACAACCCTCGGGTGCGGTGTCCATCACCAACCTCGCCGGCCAGTACAGCTTCAACCTGCCCGGTGGCACGCACAAACTGCAAGTACCCGATAGCGCCCTGTTCACCTCTTCCACCACCGGTGGCTGGACGCGGTATGCCACCATCAGCACCGGAGCACCACTGAGCCAGAGCAACAACTTCGGGGTACAGCGGCCCGATTCGATGCTCGGGGCGGTGTGCGTGCATTTGAGCGGTCACCGGTGCAGTGCACAGACCACCTTCCGGGCCATGGTGCGCAACAACGGAACCACTCCATTCAACGGCGTGTTGCGGGTGAAGCTCGCCTCCAACATCACGGTAACAGGTTATGCACAAACGCCTGACAGTGTGACGGCCAACGGCGCCTATTGGACCATCACGAATCTGCAACCCAACGCGCAGATTTTGGTAAGCGGGAACGTGACGTTGCCGGGCGGACAGGGCACGGCCATGCCCATCGAGTCGGCCATCCGCGTGAGCAGCGTACAGTTCCCAACGGCGGTGACGTTCCAAGAGGCCTACCAGGTTACGACCGATTGCTCCTTCGATCCGAACGCGAAGTCCGTTACACCAGAAGGCACGGGCCCTACCGGCAACGTGCCACCGAGCACATCCACGTTCACATACACCGTCCACTTCCAGAACATCGGCAATGCCCCAGCCTTCAATATCGTGGTGCGCGACCGGTTGAACGTGGCGGTCGATCGTACCTCCGTGCGCGTGGTGGCCGCATCGCACGAGCCCACCGTGATGGTGGAAGGCGATGGCGAACTGGTCTTCCGCTTCACAGGGATCAACCTGCCCGATAGCCTTTCGGATCCGTTGGGCAGCCAGGGCTACGTGACCTTCGCCGTCGATCTGTTGCCCGGGCAGCCCGTGGGCACGGTGATCACGAACACGGCTGACATCTACTTCGACCAGAACTCTCCGATCACCACCAACGAGACCGTGAACCGCTTGCACGGCGGCTTCGCGCAGGTGAGCCCACGGTTCTTGTTGCAAGGCCCCTTTGATCCAGTCGCCCACCTGATGCGCGACAACCTCCGCACCCGCGGTGTGATTCCGCCCGCGGAACCCTACACCGCCCTCGGCTTCACGGGCATCACCCCCGCGCAAGTAGCCATGGACCCGCAGCTTTGGAACCGCACAGGAGCCAACGCCGTGGTGGATTGGGTGCTGGTGGAACTGCGTTCCACCGTGAACCCGGTCAATGTGGTGGCGACACGTGCCGCCTTGGTCCAGCGCGACGGCGATGTGGTGGACGTGGACGGCAACACCGCTATCTGGTTCCCGGTGGCGGCTGGCAACTATCGGCTAGCGGTGCGGCACCGCACACACCTCGGGGCAATGTCCGGGGCTACGTACAACTTGGGACTTTCATCCACGGCCATCGACCTTAGTGTGCCGGCTGCCACCTTCTACGGCACGCAAGCCGTGGCCAGCACGACCGATAGCCGCCGCGCGCTGTGGGCCGGCGATGTGCGCGCGGATGGCGTGCTGAAGTACGCCGGTGTGAACAACGATCGCGACCCCATCCTCGTGGCCATCGGAAGTGTCGCACCGACCAACACGGTGAGCAACGTATACGCCCGCGAGGACGTGAACATGGATGGCGTGATCAGGTATGTCGGTGCGAACAACGATCGTGATCCGATACTTACAAATGTGGGGAGTACTTCGCCGAACAGTACACGAACGCAGCAATTGCCATGAAGCCACGCAGCATCTTCAACCTCATCGCCTTTTGCATATCCAGCACGCTTTGGGCGCAGGAATGGAACCTCAAGGGGGCTATCCCTGCCAGGGCCGGAAGGACCGGTTTCGCCACCAGCAGCAAAGGCTACATGTTCGGTGGCAGCTCCGGTATGGTGGCTTACAATGATCTTCAAGAGTATGACCCGGTCACGAACGGGTGGACCTCGAAGCAATCCGCACCGCTGTCGATGAACTGGGGTCGCGAACGTGCTATGGGTTTCACGCGGCCGATCAATGGAGGGGTAGTCGGTTTTTGTGGAGGGTTCCAAGGAGGTCTCTACTTCAATGAAACATGGACGTGGTCCCAGAACGCTGGGTGGCAGCAGGGGCCCAACTATCCAGGTGCGAGCCCCGGCCCGAGTTGCTCTTTTTCTCTAGGGAGCAGTGTGTTCGTGGGTGGGCCCGGGTCCGCCTTCTACGAGCTGCAAGCAGCATGGGTAGCGCGTGCCCCTTTGCCGACCAGTTCCGCCGCACAATCGTTCTCCATCGCGGGTAAGGGATACCTCTATGCCCCGACCACCGGCCAGAACTTCTGGATGTATGATCCCAACTTGGACACATGGTCCCCCCGCGCGTCCTTCCCGGGTACACCAAGGACCGGATCATCGAGTTTCGTTATCGGCAACATCGGCCACATGGTATCCGGTGTGGGTGTAGCCAAGGAGTGCTGGGCTTACGATGCGGTAGCGGATCAATGGATACAGGAGGCTTCCTTGTGGGGCAATGTCGCTGCCGGCGGCGGGTTCGCTTTCGCCATAGGCACCAAGGGCTATTTCAGTTCTGGTGCGGACCTCTGGGAGTTCGGGCCTGCCGTGAACACGGCCAGCGCATGGGTGTTGCGGTATTTCTCTCCAGGTCCTGCGCGTTCGAACCCCATCGCGTTCACGATCGGGTCGACAGCCTTTGCCGGTGGGGGAGAAGGTCTTACCGATCTCTACGCGTATGATCCTACGACCCGCGGTTGGACGACCAAAGCTAACTTGCCAGGCCCCGTAGGCGAGGCCTTTGCGGTCGGAGGAAAGGGATATGTGGTCACTACCGCTGCCACCCAGAATTTCTGGATGTACGATCCGGTCACCAACGCGTGGTCCCCACGTGCGGACCTGCCAGGTGGTGCCCGCTCGAACGGTGTCGGCCTGAGCATCGAAGGCAAGGGTTACGTGGGCACCGGTAACATCAACGGCGTTCGGCAGAACGATTTCTGGGAGTATGACCCCCTTGCCAATTCATGGCTTCAGCGCAGCGCTTTTCCGACGCCTGTGTACGGAGCGCTCGGCTTCTCGGTCGGCAACTTGGGCTATGTGGGCACCGGTAACTACTCAGGGTCGATGAGCGCTATCAGTCAGATCTACCAGTTCAACCCGGTCACGAACACATGGTCGAGCAAAACCCAGTTCCCAACAGGGCAGGCGAACGGGGCGATCCAGTTCGGTATGGCCTGGACCGTTGGGAATAAGGTCTATGCGGGCGGCGGCTACACGAGTTCGGCTTGGCGCGGCGAGTACTACGAATGGGACCCGGTGACGAATGTGTGG
>JANNYL010000013.1:0-7168 GCA_031410075.1 Flavobacteriales bacterium | reverse complement strand
CTCCAGCAGCGAAACAAGAAACCGCCCCAATTCCCGCGGAAGAAGCGGAAGTGCTTACGAGCGAGGTGGACGAGAACAACGTGGTGACTCCACCGAAGAAAGACGACAAACCCAAGATCGAGAAGCCAAAAACGGAAAAGCCAAAACCCACGGCAGAAGAGATCCGCAAAGCGAAGCAGGACAAGATCGATGCGTTGATGGACAACAAGGGCACCGGCGATGGTGGTAAAGGCACCTCGACCACCCCCGGTGTGGCGGGCGGTCCTACAGGAACAGAAACCGGAACGGGTATTGGAACGGGTGTTGGGGTATACACCGGTGGCGGCATAAACATTGAAGGCATGGGAGGCCGCAACGTGCGGAACAAGCCCAGGCTCAATACGGATTTCAGCAGGGCTGGAAAGGTGGCGATGAACATCTGGGTGGACCGCGACGGGAAAGTGGTGCGGGCGGAGAAGAACAGCGTGCGCAGTACGATCATTGACACCAATTTGGAGAAGATCGCGCGCGACGCGGCTTTGTCCACCACCTTCACCCCTGACTTCCGCGCGAACACCGGCGCGGAGCAGAAAGGCGTGATGATCTTCGTCTTCGAACCCAAATAACAGTGGATTACGAACGGGCGCTCGCGTACCTCTACGCGCGGCTTCCGATGTTCTCGCGCATCGGCAAAGCCGCGTACAAAGCTGACCTGAACAATACGCATGCATTGATGCGCATGCTTGACCACCCGGAGCATGGTTTGAAGTGCGTTCACGTAGCAGGGACGAACGGCAAAGGCAGCACCAGCCACATGTTGGCCAGTGTTCTTCAGGAGGCCGGGTATAAGACCGGCCTTTACACATCGCCGCATCTAAAAGACTTTCGTGAGCGCATTCGGATCAATGGCGAAATGATCCCCAAGGAAAGTGTCACCGATCTCGTCGAGCACTATCAGACGCAGTTCGAAGAGATCGCGCCTTCATTTTTCGAATGGACCGTAGCGCTTGCCTTCGACTGGTTCCGGGAAGAAAAAGTCGATATCGCTGTGATCGAGACGGGGCTTGGAGGAAGACTTGACAGCACGAACGTGGTGACACCGGTAGTAAGTGTGATCACGAACATCGGGTTGGACCATACAGACCTCTTGGGTTCAACGCTGGAAGCGATAGCCTATGAGAAGGCCGGTATCATCAAAAACGGTATTCCCGCTGTGATCGGCGAAGCGCAGAATGAGGTAGCCGAAGTATTTCGGCAAAAGGCCAAGCATGAAACCGCCCCCATCCATTTCGTAGACCAGAGCGCCGAACAGCCATTTGCTTTGGATCTGGCAGGACCTCATCAACAAAAAAACGCTCGCACAGCAATTGCTGCAATTACGGAACTACGGCAGTTGGGCTGGAAGATCACCGAAGAACAGATCGCTCGAGGTTTAGCGAATACGTGCACAAATACTGGCTTTATGGGGCGCTGGCAAACCATTGCGCAAAACCCTCTTACGATCGCTGATGTTGGCCACAACGAGGACGGGTTGAGGGCGGTAGGCGAAATGTTGGACCTTACCCAGCACGAGAACCTGCACATTGTTCTAGGTACCGTGAATGACAAGGACATCGATCGTATGCTGGGCCAACTGCCCAAACTAGCGACCTATTACTTCTGCAAAGCGGACATACCCCGAGGACTGGCCGCTGAAACCCTGTCTGAGAAAGCCCTCGGCCATGGGCTAAGAGGCCAAACCTATCCAAACGTTAAGTCCGCACTGGATTCGGCGAGAGCAACGGCCAACGGTCGCGATCTCGTGCTTGTAACAGGCAGCGTATTCGTGGTAGCGGAGGCATTCTGAGCAAGGCTGGGAAACTCCGATCTGGATGGTTCGATTAGTCCGTCTATATTCGCGTCCCGATTTTTTGGAGGCATAGCTCAGCTGGTTTAGAGCATCTGCCTTACAAGCAGAGGGTCGCTGGTTCGAATCCGGCTGCCTCCACCCTCTAAAAGCCACTCATGCCGAGTGGCTTTTTTGGAATTGACATTTTGGGATGTTAGCTCAGCTGGTTTAGAGCGCATGCTTCACACGCATGAGGTCACTGGTTCGAATCCAGTACGTCCCACCAAAGCCCCCGAAGCCGGGGGCTTTGTCATTGAATGGCCACACCTACCAACCATGGGTTCAAGGAACCGATCGCCTATTGGTTAGCCATCCTTGCGCATCTCTGGCCGGTCTGGATGAACACTTGGTTCGTTACGCTGGATGGTCCCTGCCACGTCTACAATTCTCGAATGGTGCTGGCTCTTCTACAAGGCAGGGGCATCGCTCAAGAATTCCTGCAGTTCAACCATTTTCCAGAACCGAACTGGCTAGGGCACGTGGTAATGGCCTTGGTAATGACCGTGACTTCGGCCAACATAGCTGAGAAAGTGATATTCACCTTGATCATCGGAGGCATGGGATGGGCGTTCAGAAAGCTTGCTCGCACATTGGCCCCCGATCGTGTCTGGCTCAGCTGGCTGATCATGCCGTTCCTCCTCACATACACACTGCGCATCGGTTTCATCAATTTCTCTCTGGGACTTCCCTTGTTATTGATCGGCGTGGGGCGCTTCGAACGGTTCCTGAAAGGAGAGGAACGCAATGCCATCTGGCAAATGGGGCTGCTTTTGCTGGCCTTGTATTTTGCCCACATCACTGCGTTCATGGCAACGTTGGCCATACTTGGAATGCGATCGCTGGTGTTGTTGGTTCAACGTGACAGGTCAAGCATATTTCGATCTCTTCGACTGCTTTCGTTCGCGACCGTACTTCCGTTCATGCTTACCGTCGCCTTCCTGATGGGTCATCGCACGGTCTCGAATGCTGGTAAGAGCATTCCGTTTGGCGAACTGCTCAGTTGGGTGGGCGATGGCTCGGCTTGGATCACACTCACTCGAGAGGAGATCATTTATACACGTCCGATCGCAGCCGGCTTATTGGTGATCACCTGCTTCGGTTTGTCACGTTTGCGGTGGCCCATCAATAGCGATCGATCACCGTCGTGGGCTTTTGCTTTGGCATCGTTGAGCATGCTCGCGGCCTTTCTTTTCCTGCCCGACAAAATGGCCAGTGGCGGTGTGCTTTCGCCTCGACTATTGTTGTTCGCCATGTTGCTCTTCGCAGTGTTCGCGCTTACGACATCATTACCGCGGTGGCTGGCCGTGGGGGGTACGATATTGATAGCTGGGGCGGATCTGGCTCATCTTCCACAGCAAGCGGCAACCGCTGAAGTTCTTTCGAACGAAGCACAGGAAATGCTATCGGTTGCGGACCAGCTGGACGAACGATCCGTGCTGCTGCCGTTGAACTATGGTGACAATTGGATGCATAGCAACTTCAGCGAATACGTTGGTGCCGTTTCCGGATGCATCGTCCTTGACAACATCGGTGCAGCCTCACCGCACTTCCCGTTGATCTGGCGTCCGGAACGATCACCACACCCGGCACTCGGTAGCTTTTCATTGAGCAACCGGCCATGCACGACTTTCGATGCCTACCGTGGAGATGGTCGCACATTGGTCACACACGTGCTCACCTGGAAAATGAACGACGCGATAACCGATAGTTGTACGAATGATGTGCGAAGACAACTGGTCACTGACTTTGACCTGGTGGCATCCTCACCGAACAACGATGCACGGCTGTATCGTCGCAAATGACCGCGTGGGGTAGGTTGCGATCTTCACCAACCAAATGCCACGCGAACTCCGCCCTTTTTTGTTGATCACTACGGCATTGGTGCTCGCTGCGCTATTGCTTGAAATTTCGAACGACCGTTTCTGGTTGAGCGACTTCCGCGTGTACTGGAGCGCCGCGCGAGCCTTGGCGGATCAACAGCAGGTATATGGTATCGCCTTTGGCGAGGATACCGGCTTTTTCAAATACTCCCCAATTGTGGCACTGGCGTTCGTTCCAGCTTCATTTCTGCCTTTCAAGTTGGCCGCTGGGATCCATTTCATGCTCATCGGTCTGGCTTTGATATTGGCAGTTGTGCGAATGGAGCACCAACTGATGCGCCATTTCTTCTTGGCCTTTGCACCACGCATCTTCTTGCGCGCAATACTGGTCCTTCTTTGTATTGCGGTGCTGTTGTCACGGGAGTTGCACTTGGGCAACATCAATCTTTGGTTAGTAGTAGGGGTGGTCACCGCGACATCGGAGCTGCTCGACGGAAACAAGACGATCTCGGGAATTCTGTTCGGTTGTGTGTTTTTGGTAAAGCCCTACCTCGCCTTGATGCTCATTCCATTGCTTGTAAGGCGACAATGGTCTGTGCTCTCGGCAGCCAGTATCACGATCGCTATCGGAGTTGGTCTGCCCTTCCTGTTACTTGGGCCCGCAGAGGCTTGGCAATTGCACATGGAGTGGATGTACGCCATGGCTGCTCACAGCAACTACCTCACCAGCCCTGATACCGCAATTGCCTGGTTAAGGGAAATTTGGCCAACCGTTCCCTCGTGGACGATGATCGGCGTGGCAGCCTCAACCTTGGCACTTCTAGGCTTGAGGAAAGCTGGTGAAGCGGCATTCACAGCGAAATGCAGGCTATGCTTGGAACTATGGACGGCCTTCGCGCTGGTACCCAACTTGGTGGTTACGGATCAAGAACACTTCTTGTTCAGCATGCCCTTGATCGCTCTGGTGATCACTGGTCTGTTCCATCGAAAAGACCCTCTGACAACAGGCCTCTTCATCTTGGCGATGTGTCTGTACGCAACACGCAGCACGGACTTGTGGGGTTCACAGCTGGAGAACGAATTTGAGGCATACGGCGCTTTGGGCATTGGTAACCTGCTGCTCATCGTGTGCTCGTGGATGATCCATACGCGATGGATAGGTGCTCGATCTCCCAACCAGGCTCACTTTGGGTGAGGCCCATTAAAAAGGGATAGCGCGATCTGAACCAAGCTGATATCTAATTATCTGAAATTCAGATTATTAAATGCGTTGAAAAGTATTTTGTTCTACTTATTTCATTTTATATTAAACATTGTTCTATGTTTGTGCCGTTAAGCTAAACAAACAGTCTACGCCATGTCCACCATTGAATTCCAACAACACCTCGTCAGCCTTCGTCAACAGCTTTACTGGTTCGCTCTGAGTCTCACACGGGATCGCGAGAATGCTCAGGATCTGGTTCAAGAGAGCATGCTCCGTGCTTTGACGTATCGTGAGAAGTACCAGGATAACACGAACTTTAAGGCCTGGCTCTACACGATCATGAAGAATGCCTTCATCAACCACCATCGCCGCGACAAGCGCACCAATTCTTTGATGGACCGCGTTGAGAACACGCAAGCTCATGTTCGCATGGTAGAGACGCCTGCAAGCACTGAAAGCACTATGAAAATGAGTGAGATCAACAACAGCTTGACCCGCTTGGACGGTGCATTCCGTGAACCGTTCCAAATGCATCACGACGGGTTCAAATACCAAGAGATAGCAGACAAGCTGGGGATCCCCATCGGAACCGTGAAGAGCCGTATTCACCACGCCCGTCATCAGCTGATGGATATGCTGAGCGACAAATACAGCGCGTGATGCCGAGCGCTATCGTTATCGGATCCGGTTTTGCGGGCATTGCTGCGGCCACGACTTTGGCAAGCAAGGGATATTCGGTGACGATAGTGGAGAAGAACGACGAGGTAGGTGGCCGGGCACGTGTTTGGCAAAATGACGGATACACGTTCGACATGGGTCCCAGCTGGTATTGGATGCCCGACGTCTTCGAACGATATTTCGAACGCTTCGGGCACAAGGTGGACTCTCAATACGATCTGGTGCGGTTGGACCCTTCTTATCAGGTCATATTCGGGCCCGAAGACCGATGGAATGTTCCAGCAGGATTGTCCGCGTTGAAGGATTTTTTCGAGGGCTTTGAAGTTGGTGCTGGCGCGCAGCTGGAGAAATTCATGGCCGAAGCGAAAGTGAAGTACGATTTGGGCATGAACGAATTGGTTTATACGCCATCGCTCTCGTGGTCCGAGTTCATTCGGCCCAAGGTGATCGCTGGATTGTTGCGAACTTCTGCGATCGGTTCGATGCGGGGTCATGTGGCAAAGCACTTTCAAGACCCACGCATTCGGCAGTTGCTCGAGTTTCCCGTGCTCTTCCTTGGATCCACCCCGCAACACACACCTGCACTATACAGTTTGATGAATTACGCCGATATGGCCCTCGGCACTTGGTACCCGATGGGCGGAATGGGCAAGATCATTGATGCCATGATCAGGGTGGCAAAAGAACAGGGTGTCACCCTTCGAACGGGTGCCCCAGTTGAGCAGATATTGGTTGAACAAGGACGTGCCGTTGGCGTCAGGACCCGAAATGGTGAGTTGCATGCCGATGTGGTCGTTGCCTCTGCGGATTACCACCACGTGGAGCAAGAATTACTTGGATCGGAGTACCGCAGTTACAGCGAGCGGTATTGGTCCGATCGAGTGATGGCACCTTCTTCGTTGTTGTTCTATATGGGATTCAATAAGCGCCTGCCAAAACTCCTCCACCATAACCTGTTCTTCGAAAGTTCTTTCGATCAACATGCCCGGGAGATCTATGATGAACCACAATGGCCTAGCCGTCCGTTGATGTACATCTGCGCGCCCTCCATCACAGATGCGAGCGTGGCACCAGAAGGCCACGAAAATCTGTTCGCGCTTATTCCTATAGCAACGGGCCTCACCGATACTGAAGATGTCCGCAACCATTATTCACGTCAAGTTATTGAGCGTATTTCCGGTCATTGTGGGTTCGATGTTGAACGCCACATGGTCGTGCACAGAAGCTATTGCATCAACGATTTCAAGAGCGATTACAATGCCTTTGGCGGGAATGCATATGGCCTGGCGAGCACGTTGAAGCAGACCGCTGTTGGAAAACCGAGCATGAAAAGCAAACGCGTCAAAGGCCTCTATTACGCTGGTCAACTCACGGTTCCGGGCCCTGGTGTCCCACCTTCACTGATCAGTGGTCAAGTTGTGGCCGACCTGATCGTCAAAGAGCATCAAACAGCATGAATTCGCTTGCCCTCTATAATCGTGTTTGCCTGCGCGCAAGTCGCTACACCACGACCTCGTACAGCACATCTTTCTCGTTGGGTGTGCGCTCGCTGAACAAACGCTTCCGCGACCCCATCCATTCGATCTATGGCTTCGTTCG
>JANNYL010000012.1:0-5756 GCA_031410075.1 Flavobacteriales bacterium | reverse complement strand
CCTTCACCCACTCCACAATCATCTGCAACACTTTGGGCTCCTGCCCCACGGCACTGCCCATACCCCGCTCACACATCCCGTGCGGACAACCGAAGTTCAGCTCTATCCCATCAGCACCTGCGTTCTCTACGTCGCGCACGATCTGGTGCCACTCCTCCTTCGTCTCCACCATCAACGAGGCGATCACCGCATGTTCGGGGAAGCGCTTCTTCACTTCGGTGATCTCGCGCAGGTTGTCCTTCAGCGGCCGGTCGGTAATGAGCTCGATGTTGTTGAAGCCCACCATGCGCTTGTCACGGTAGTTCACAGCGCCGTAGCGGCTGCTCACGTTCACCACGGGCACGCCCAGGGTCTTCCACACAGCACCGCCCCAGCCCGCGTCGAAGGCCTTCATGATCTGGTAGCCGCTGTTGGTGGGTGGAGCGGATGCAAGCCAGAAAGGGTTCGGGCTCTTGATACCGGCGAGATTGGTCCTTAGGTCTGCCATGTTGATCAGTGTTCAGTCACATTTCCTTTCCATCATCGCCATTCCTAATGATTGGGGTTTCTCACTGCCCATTCAACCATTCGGTAGCACGAGTGATCGCCTTGTCCTCATTCAACTCCTGGCCTGGAACGAACTCAACGTTCTCGTCCACATCCACGAAGTCCGTGTACACCTTGCCATTGCGATCCTTGTAGACGCTGGTGGAGACCATCAGCGCTGTGCTCTCGCCCAAAGGCGTCCAATCGTTCGCGGTGGTCAATCCACCTGTCGGCTCTCCGAAGAATCGCGTGCTTTCCCGGCCCTTGAACACCACGGCCACTACCTCGCCCGAACTTACAGTGTACATGCTGGTAAGGACCGCCACCTTCGGCAACGCCACAGGCACTTGATCATTTGGTAAGGCAACGGAATAGTCGTCGTAGAAGAAGTCCCCATTCATGACTTTCCAAACACCGCTCTCGGTCTCCGTGAGGCCTGACGTCCCCCCGGCCATGCCGTCACCGATCACCGTCGCCAGACCTTCCACCATGGGGAACATGTTGCCTCCACCATCGTATCTCAGGTCGATGATCCAATTCTCGGCACCTTTCCGCTGCAACTCCAGGATCGGATCCTGAATGGCCTTGGACATGGCCAGGTTATCACCCATCGGTAGGCCAACGATCCTGACATATCCCGTCCGCTCGCCGATCATTTCCGCCCGGAACGTGAACTCCTGGCCACTTTGGATCCTGTTGTAGATCTCCGGCTTGAACAATTTGAGATGCTCTTTCGGCTCGCCATAGTAGTAGGCGATCTGTTCGTTTCGGTACATCAGGCGCGCATGCTCATCACCCAATGCGGTGAACAGATGCTTTACAGCAGGAACCAACTTTTGAATGGAATCAGCACCATTGGCCAGCTGATACACTTCAGCGCGGAGCGAAGGCCAGTCGACCTTGTTCCGATAGAGCGATGCCCGCTCCGTATGCGCTATCACCGAATCAAGGACCGCTTTGACCTCCGGCGACTTCTGCCCCCGAGCCGTCGCGGTCCAGAGCAGTAGAAGTAAAAGTGGGAACTTGTTCATGGGCTTGGTGCAATAGAACACATCGTCGATCCTTATTTCGACGATCGGTTAGCTGCGTTCAAATAGGCATGGATCCCGTGCGCTGCCTTCTTCGCTTCCGCCGCTGCATTCACCACTTCCACACCGCCATTCACCGCATCGCCCGCCGCGAAGTACTTCGGGTTGTTGGTCTGGTAGTTCTCATTCACCACGATACGGCCGCGGTTGTCCAGTATGCGGCCCTTCTTGTCCAGCGCGAGGCCAGCGATCTGCTCCAGCAGTTCTACCTGTTTTCCTTGGCCGGTACCGAGCAGCACCATGTCGCAGGGCTCTACGAACTCACTTCCCGCTATCGCTTCGATCTTGCCGTAAGCGGCTTTGTTCCGAATGAACTTCACACCGGTAACCGAACCGTTACCCTGGACTTCCATCGGCGTCACATTGAACAACGCCTTTGCACCGCTCTTCTTCGCCAGATCGAATTCGAAGGCGTATCCGCTCATCTCCTCGGGGCCGCGACGATAGGCGATAGTGACGCTTTCGGCGCCCATGCGGCAGCTTTCGCTCGCCGCATCCATCGCCGTGTTGCCACCGCCGAGCACGATCACCTTGCTGCCGACGGTCGTTGCCTGGTGCTTGTTGCGCAGCTCCTCCACGAACTCCAGCGCGCCCATCACACCCTTCTTGTCCTCGCCGGGAAGACCGAGCGCGGCCGTGGCGCCCAGACCAATACCGATGAAGATGGCATCGTAGTCCTTCTCCAATTTTTCAAAGTCGGCGCGACCCGTCACGGGTTTCTTGTAGTGCACCGTGAAGCCGAACTGGTCCTGCAGGTACGCGACCTCATCCACGGCCTCCTCGTTGGTGAGCTTGTAGGGAGCCACACCGTACACGCATAGTCCGCTGGGCTTTTCACGTGCTTCGTAGATATCCACCGCGTGGCCGAGCATGCGCAACTCGCAGGCCGCTGATATCCCTGCGGGACCCGCACCGATCACCGCCACCTTCTTGCCCGTAGCCTTGCCGGTGATGAAGAGCTTCTTCTTCGCGCGGATCACCTTGTCGGTGGCGTGCGCCTGCAAGCGCCCGATCTCGATGGGCTTTACGTCGCTGTTGTTGTACACGCACGCCCCTTCGCAGAGCTCTTCCGTAGGGCACACGTTACCGCATGCATGGCCCATCCAGTTGCTCTCGTAGATCGTCTTCGCGGCGCCGTCCTTGTTGCCGCCGTTGATCTGCCGGATGAAAAGCGGGATGTCGATGCCCGTGGGACACGCATTGATGCACGGCGCATCGTAGCAATACAGACAGCGCGAACTCTCGTAGTAAGCCTCGGTATCAGACATGAGCGGCTTTTTCGGCGAAAAGTTCGCAGCGAATTCGGCCTCGGTGGTGGGTTTCTTGTATTCTGCCATGGGATGGAACGCAGATGACGCAGATTGCTATGATGTGCGCAGATATGAGTTTGAGGGCGAGGTCACGGGTCGCAGATGATGCGGATCCTTATGATAGCCGCTGATATGAATTTGAGAAGACCTTTCGCTTGACTTGGGGCTTCTTGCCGAAGTTCAGGAGCAAGCCGACTTCCACATCGGTGGCCTTCAGGTAGTTGATCAGCTGACACTCGTGCTCTTCGCAGATGGTCTCTGCAGCCTTGAGTTCCACTATCACAAGTCCCTCAATGATCATGTCGGCAGAGTAGCTCCCCACTTCAACGCCATCATAGAACACGGTGATCGGGTGCTGACGTTTCACCACAAGACCAGCCGAGGTCAACTCGTGGAACATTGCGTTCTCATAGACCTTCTCCAGAAAACCATGACCCAAGGCGTTGTAGACTTTGTAGAACATCTGAATGATCCGTTCGGTCAATTCAGAATGCATGTAGTTCTCCTTGTTCAGATCCGGCATGTCCAATGGCATTGATCCGCGTAGATCATCATCATCTGCGTCATCAGCGTTCTATAGCTCAACGATCTTCCCATACGTCTCTGGTCGTCTGTCGCGGAAGAACTGCCACGTGCTCCGCACCTCCTCGATCATGTCCAGGTCGAAGTCGGCGACGAGCAGTTCATCATTGTCGCGCGAGGCTTGCGCGAAGATCTGCCCGCGTGGATCCACGAAGTAGCTCTGGCCATAGAACTTGCCGAGGTTCCAGGGTTTCTCCTCGCCCACGCGGTTGATGCAACCCATGAAGTAGCCGTTCGCCGCCGCGTGTGCGGGTTGTTCCAGCTTCCAGAGGTATTCGCTGAGACCAGCCACGGTCGCGCTGGGGTTGTAGACGATCTCGGCGCCGTTCAATCCAAGACAGCGCGCACCATCGGGGAAGTGGCGATCGTAGCAGATGTACACACCAACCTTGGCGTACTTCGTCTGGAACACCGGATAGCCGAGGTTGCCGGGTTTGAAGAAGAACTTCTCCCAGAAGCCGCTCGTGTGCGGGATGTGGTTCTTGCGGTACTTGCCCAAGTAGGTGCCGTCCGCGTCGATGACCGCAGCCGTGTTGTACAGCACGCCCGCCTGTTCCTTCTCGTAGATCGGAACGATGATGACCATGTTGTACTTCTTGGCGTACGTGGCCATCAGCTCGGTCGTGGGGCCGGGCACGCTCTCCGCGCTTTCGTACCACTTGCGGTCCTGGCCCGGACAGAAGTAGGGCGTGTTGAAGATCTCCTGCAGGCAGAGGATCTGTACGCCTTGCTGCCCGGCCTTCTCGATGAACGGGATGTGCTTCTGCACCATCGCGTCGATGATCTCCGGTATCGTGCCTTCGCCCTCCGTCTTCGGAAGGCTCATTTGGATAAGGCCGCTCTTGATCTTCCTCGGCATGGGTTCGTATGATTGGAACGCAGATGACGCTGGTGGAGCTGATCTGCGCTGATAGTTGTTAGGGTTGACCGAAAGCCAATGTTAAGAGGAACTACGCGGATATCCTAACAGGTTGCTGCGTGAGCGATTATTCTATGACATGGGCAAGGGGTGTTCGTATTTCGTAAGGCGCGCCATTTCGGATCACGGCGCACACGCGATGGATGAGCTTGTTGCGCATGGCGTTGAAGACGGTCATCTTGTGTTTGCCCTCGGCCACTTTGCGATCGTAGTAGGCCCGGAACTCGCCGGGGAAGCGGATGAGCCCGACCACCGAGATGTGCAGCAAGCTCTTCAGGGTGTGATTGGCATTGTGTGATACGCGCGTTCGGCCTCGGACGCTCGTGCCCGACCTGTTCTCGAACGGTGCGCAACCTGCATGACAAGCGAGCTGGCGAGCGTTGGTGAAGCGTGTGAAGCCATCGGTGAGAGCCAGCAGGTGCGCACCCAGGATGAGCCCAACGCCTTCTACGGACTTGAGCAGATCGAAGCGTTTGCTCAGTTCGGGTTCGGCATGGATCGTATCCTCGATCATGCCTTCAAGTTCATCGATCACCTTGTCGAGGGCTTTGATCTGTGCTTTGTCGAACCGCGTAAAGGGCTTGCGCAGATCCTTGTCCATGAGCTTGTTCATGTCCTTGATCTGCCGCCGGTGCATGGTCTTGCGCATCACGTAGTTCTGCCGCTTGGTCAGGAGCTGCTTGAGCTTGTTCAGCTTCAACTGGTCGGCCGTGAACAACCGCGACTTGTCTTGGAAGCGCCGAGCGTAGTCGGCGATCCGCAAAGCGTCCACGCGGTCGCTCTTACCTCGGGTCATTCCAATGCTCTGCTTGATGTCATTGGGGTGGGCCAGCCAGGTGGGGATCTCCAGTTCCACCAGTACCTCCAGCAGTGCATGGCCGTAGTAGCCCGTGGGTTCCAAGCAGACCAAGTATTCTCCTTTGATCAGTGCGAATTCCTTGGCCCAGCGCCGCAGCAAGGCCTTCACGCTCTTGGTGGAGTTCTCCACTTTGATCTCCGCGGTCAGTGTCCCGCGTTCATCCAACAAGGCCACATCCAAGGTCGCCTTGCTCACATCGATCCCGATCCAGTGTTTCATGTTCAACTACTTTTGGGTTACACACGAACCCCTGGGGGAGCGCTGGGCAACAGGTCCTGATCTTGACAACTCTAATAGGCCGTGAGCCTCACATTCTATTCAAGCCTCAGACCTGAGGGACCGCAGGTACCGATAATCGCTTTAGGTCTTCACACCTTCGCAGCGGACTGGTTCACCTACGATCCTGCTCAGCCTCCTTCAGAGGAAATGTTCACCTCGAAGATGCTTCATCTTCAAAGCGGTCAAGTGTAGAG
>JANNYL010000011.1:0-2330 GCA_031410075.1 Flavobacteriales bacterium | reverse complement strand
CCACCAACGATGACAACATCCCACACCCGTTCTTGAGCCATTTGCACTGGATAGAGCGCGAAGATCGCTCAACTTCACACTTGGCCCGAAAGCTCGACTTCTTCTTTGGGCACTCTCCAGAGGAGGAGGAACCCGGCTATGAAGAACGAGCCAATGGTCAAAACGGTGTAACGCAAATCACCGGTCACCATGTATACCGTACCATAAGCTGCTGTTCCTAGAACAGTACCTATGTAATAGCTCACGTCGTAAAAGCTGAAGTAGCTCGCGTGGTCCTTGGTTTCGGGCAGGAACTTCGCATAGGTACTGCGCGAAAGAGCTTGGCTTCCGCCCATGACCAGACCAACAAGACAAGCAAGGATGTAGAATTCGCTGGTCCAGTGAAGTGAATAGGCGTAAGCACATGCTCCTATCCAAACAACCGAGCCGATCATCAACGCACGCACATTGCCGAAACGTTTGCTGAGCCGAACGAAGATCAAGGCGCCTGCGATGGCCACTAACTGGATCAGCAGGATCGACATGATCAGAGCAGCATCGCTAATGGGCACTTGTGCACCACTGGCATCCAATTCCTTGACCTCTTGCTTGGCGAAATTGGCCGCCAGGTACATCACTGTTTGAATACCCATGTTCAGAACGAAGAAAGCAGTGAGGAATCGCTTCAGTCTCGTTGTTCGGCGCAACTCGATCCATGTTTTCCGCAGCTCCTTGTATCCACTCGTGAACACGTTCACCGTATCTGGTGAACGTTCCCCGTTGGGCAATTTGTTGAATGCGATCTGGGCCCAACTAGCCCACCAGAGACCCACGCTCAGGAAACTGATCCGCGCGGCGATACCCCCAAGCTCCTGTCCGCCCAGCCAACCAGGAAGAACGATCGACGATGGTATTCCGAGTGCATCGGACTTGAGCACCATGGCCAGATTGATGATCAACAGGATCACACTGCCGATGTAGCCCATGGTAAATCCGCGGGCGCTCACACGGTCGTGATCCTTCTTTTCCGCGATCTCAGGCAAAAAAGCATCGTAGAAGATCAGGCTACCGCTGAATCCGATACACGCCATGGCCACAAGTGAAAGTCCCAACCAGAGGTGATCCAAGGAGAAGAATGCCAGACTAGCACAGCTCACCGCGCCCAGGTAGCAGAAGAACCTCAAAAAATTCTTCTTGTTACCGCGATGATCAGCGATGCCCGATAGGATCGGCGCGATGAGCGCAGTGATCAAGAAGCCCACGGAAAGCGCCCACGGATAGATGGATGCTGCGCGAACACCGTATTGGGCCAATACCAGATCGGCATCGCCGTTCATTGTTTGTGCCACATAGAAAGCAGGAAAAACCGCCGACGTGATCGTGAGCGAATAGGCCGAATTGGCCCAATCGTACATGGTCCACGCGCGGATGACGTTTTTATCTCCCTTGATCAATTTTGGATCCCCCATTGATGGCAATGTAGTGGCGGAAAAGCGAAGGCCCGGAGATAGCTCCGGGCCTTCGCGCATCGATCAACTTGGGATCATTGCTCTATCTCGATCTCCACCCTTCTGTTCTTCGACAGAGCTACTTCGTCATCTCCACCATCAGCAGGGCTTTCAGCCTTCTGACCAGCCACTGAAACTCGTGTTGCATCGATACCAGCTTCAACGAATGCTGACTTCAATCCTTCAGCACGTTCCTTGTCAAGGTCGGTGAGATCGGGACGCATGCGAACACGATCCGCTTCAATGGCATCGGTATGGCCCACGAGCCGGATACGCAAGTCCGCATTGGTTTTCATCAAGTCGATAAGGTCGGCTACTTGAGCATCCATGCTGCCATCGATCTGCTTGTTGAACCGCTTGTAGTAGATCACAGCAGCGTCGATCTGCTGAACCGGCTTGAGGTTCTTGTTGGTTTGACCCTTGCGACCGAATATGAATTCACTGGATGCCTTATCGATCTGTTCGCATTTGCACTCGCTCATCAACTTGATCGGGAACACAGCTACATCGTCGATATAGTAATAGGCATTGTTCATTTGTGGACGGCTCTCACCACGCGGCCGTTTCACCTTGGGTGTATTCGTTTTTTCTTGGGCGGTCATGTTCCCAAGGAGCAGGTACTGTTCATCGCCCTTGGCATCGTACACCCCACATACGCCCTGCCAGCTGTACAGATCATCGTACAACTTGGTCCGAAGGCTAGGAACTTGCGGTGTATAAGTCAGGCTGCTTTCGTCGTCCTTCTTCACGAGGACTTTACTGAAATAAGCGCCGTGTTGGTCAGCAGAATATTTGCTAAGGTCCGAAAGCGTGGTGAAATAGCGGACGCAGTACTTCTGATCC
>JANNYL010000010.1:0-3027 GCA_031410075.1 Flavobacteriales bacterium | reverse complement strand
ACCGGTCGCACGCACCAGATCCGCGCGCACATGCGGTACCTGGGTCACCAGCTTTTCAATGATGTGGAATACGATGGTGGTCGCGTGGTGAAGGGAACGGTATTCACCAAATACAAGCAGTTCGTATTGAACGCGTTCGAGATCTGTCCACGGCAAGCGTTGCATGCGGTGGTGTTGGAGATCGATCACCCGGCCACCGGCAAACGCATGCGGTTCGAGAGCCCACTTCCACCGGACATGAGCGCGCTGTTGGAGAAGTGGCGCAAATACGTGGCTGGTGGAATTTCTGAGCGGAGGCTCGAGGAAGCCGAGGATCAGGTGGACTGATCAGCGCGTTGGCGTGTGAAGACGGTATGCACGAACCACACCGCCATGACCAGGCCCCCCGGATAGAAGGGCACGAGGTATCTGTATTCGCAGAACCGCAGAACGAAGGGATGCACCAGTAGTCCATACCCGAACATCAGCGGAACCATCAAGGCCCACCGCGGCCAGCGGCGATGGAACAGGGCGACGAGCGCGCCTACAGAGCCGAGCAGAATGGTACCCAAATACAGCGCGGAGTAGAACCACTTCACCGATCGCTCCGCGACATTCCTCGGTCTTGGCAAGTCCAAATACGTTCCACTATGCAGGGTGAAGATCCCCAGCAGCCGCAAGGGAGCCACCACATGGTAATGCCAGGGATGCTCATGCTTGAACGAACGCACATACGCATCACTTCGCTGCACGATATAGGCGAATGTGGAGCGCTTCTGGGCCGGGTCTTGCGTGGTGTTCCAGTACTGCACGTTCGCAGCGAGCGTCAACAAGCTGTCCATCGGGAATTCCGTGGTGGTCGCAAAAGCAGGGATCGTTGGTTTCGGCTGGTAGTTGGCCAGCCATTCGGGCTCACCCTTGTCGCGAATATTGAACGCTCGGATCTCCGCATCGGGATCCCACCACGTCAGGCTGCCGCCGAAGGACCGCACGACCAAGCCTACATGGTAGTTCGGGGTTTCCAGGTAATCGGGCATCAGGAGAGAGGTGGTGATGGGAACGAACTTGCCGTGAACCATGTAATTGCGACCGATCCAAGCCGATTCTACAGCGATAAAAGGCAGAAGAGAAAAGACCGCAAGCATCGATCGCACACGGATGGATGTGGTTCTGTGCATGAGGTGGATCAGCGGCGGTAGCATCAGCAAGGGGAACATCACAGGGCGCATGAACGCGGCCCAGGTAAAACAGAAACCCGCGCACAAGGCGAGGGAAAAGCGCGAACGTTCGAGCGATCGGAACGCAGCGTAAGTACCGATCACCAACGTGGAGGTGGTAAGGCTTTCGGTGAGGGGGAGCACATCATAGAGCGAAACGAAGGAGCTGATGGCGTAGACCCAGAACACGCTCGCGAACACGGTTCTATTGCGGGTGATCATCCAGGCGATACGGGCAAGCAGAACAACGGCGATCGCATCCATGATCAATTGCAGCACGAGAAGCGCGTTCAATGCGTGTGCTTGTGGAAGCAGGAGACGCAGCAAGCCATATGGTAAGCCATAGCCCGGCATTCGTAGATCCGGGAAGTAGGAGCCCGATGCCAAGAGGTGTTCGATCGGCTCGATATAGCTGTACGAATCGTGACTTATTCCGCCCCAGTAACCCGGAAAGGCGGAATACCGGAACCGCATGATCAACACCACGAACAAGGCGGATTTGAACAGCAGCGCGACCAAGAGGCAAGACCACGGTCGATCGTGCTGGACCAACTTGGAGAGAGCGCGTACCAACCCGTTCATGCGCGAACAAAATAGGTCATGCGATCCAAAGGACCGGACCATGCTTCAGTGCATGCGCTGGCGATCGGCGGAACCGTCTCACTTCGCCGGGACCGAACCTTCCGCCTCCGCCTTCTCCATCAGCACCAGCCATCGCTCGCTCTTTTCGTCCAGTTGCTTGCCGGTGGTTTCGAGTTCCAAGCTCAGCTTCATCATGGCGTGGTGATCCGTTCCACCAGCGGCCAGTTTGGCGAGCAGTTCCTCTTTCTTTTTTTCCAGCGCAGGCACTTCCTTCTCCAACTTCTTCAGGTCGTTCTTCTCGGCGAACGTCATCTTCTTTTTCACCGCACCTGCATCTCCGGAACCAGAGGCTTTCTTCTTCTCTTCCACTGCCGTGCTTTTCACCCCAACCAGCTTCGCACCGGCCGCAGCTTGGGCAGCGCGCGCTTTCTGCATGTCGCGCAGTTCGGTGTAGTTGCCCACCCACTCCTTGATCACCCCTTCGCCTTCGAACACCAGCAACTTCGTGCACAGCTTGTCCATGAAGAAGCGGTCGTGGCTTACCACCAATAGGCAGATGTCGAGCTCCGAAAGGAAATCCTCCAGTGCGTTCAGCGTGGGGATGTCGAGGTCGTTCGTAGGCTCGTCGAGGATCAGCACGTTCGGGTTCTTCATCAGCACGGTACACAGATAGAGACGGCGCTTCTCGCCACCGCTCAACGTACTCACATACTGGAACTGCTGCTCCTTGTCGAACAGGAATCGTTCCAGCAGACCCGATGCCGTCAGAGTTTTCCCCTTGCTCAACGGGATCACTTCGGCGATGGCGCGCACGACTTCGATGATGCGCTTGTCCTCCTTCATCTGCAGGCCTTGCTGCCCGAAGGTGCCCAGCACCACCGTAGAACCGATGGATACCGTACCCGCATCGGGTTTGATGCGCTCTGTGAGCAGGTCCAGGAAGGTGCTCTTGCCAATACCGTTCGGCCCCACGATGCCAACTCGGTCGCCGCCCTTCAGCGAATAGTTCCAATGGGCAACGATGGGCTTGTAGGTCTCTGGTTGTGATGGATCTCCGAAACTCTTGGTGAGGTTGCGCGCCTCGATCACCTTGCCACCCAAGCGCGCGCTCTGCACATCGATGCTCACCTGATCGCGGGAGAAGTCGCGCGTTGCGAGTGCCTTGATGTCTTCGAACTTGTCCAACCGGCTCTTGCTCTTGGTGCCACGCGCACGGGGCATCTTGCGCACCCAGGCCAGCTCACTTTTC
>JANNYL010000009.1:0-1252 GCA_031410075.1 Flavobacteriales bacterium | reverse complement strand
CTCAGAACGCACTCCGTTCTTCACATGCACGAAATGGCCGGGCATCAACATTCGAACGCCCTGCACCAGCGTGGCCGGCGCGTGAACCGTGGCGTAGCGCAAATAGTCGACCAACGCCTCCGGATCCAATTTCCGTGGAACGAGACCGGTCGCCAAAAGCGCGCGGATCTCCGAAGCGAAAAGCAATTGCCCTTCTTGCTCGAAGAGATAAACCGGTTTGATGCCTAGCCGGTCGCGCACGATGAAAAGCTCCTGCAACTGCGCATCCCAAAGAGCGAATGCGAACATGCCGTGGAAGCGTTCGACGCATTCCACACCCCACTTCGCCCACGCGGCGATCAACACTTCGGTATCACTGGAAGTTTTGAACGTGTGCTCCGTCAGCTCGCGCTGGAGCTCGCGATAGTTGTAGATCTCGCCATTATAGACCACGTGGTAACGGCCATCTGCACTATGGAACGGTTGGTTGCCAGCGTCACTGAGATCGATGATGCTCAGGCGACGATGACCAAGAACAATGTCCTCCCCTTTCCAAACACCTTCCGCGTTCGGGCCACGATGCGCGATAGCATCGGTCATGCGCTTCACAAGACCCTCGGGGTGCTCGATGCCTGCGAGACCAACGATCCCAGCGATACCGCACATTCGCCGTTTGGTGGGTTAGCCGAGAATGAACCGCGTATCGGCCAGCACTTTCTCGATGCCCGTGCGCAACGGTAAAAGCTCGCGACCCAGCAACTGGCGCATGCGGGTAATGTCCGGCATCCGGCGTGTCATATCGCCCTCTTCCAACGGTGGCAAGTGGGCCACTTTGCTCTTGCTGCCCGTAACGTCGATAATGGTCTTCGCGAGGGCGAGCACGGTTGTCTCTTGGTCGTTGCCGATGTTCACCACATCGTTGATCACCTCGTTTTTCCGGAAGGCATTCAAGCAGGCATCCACGTTGTCGTCGATGTAGCAAAAGGTGCGGGTTTGCAGACCATCACCGTATACCGTGATGTCCTCGTTCTTCAGGGCAGCGCGAATGAACTTGCTCACCACAAAGTCCTTGCTCTGCTTGGGGCCGTATGTGTTGAAGAAGCGGAAAACGGTGTAGTCCAAACCGTACTCCTTCTGGTAGCTGCGCAGAAAAGCCTCACCGATATTTTTCACGATGGCATACGGCAATTTGCTGTTGAGAGGAGTTGTCTTTTCGTTCTGCGGGATCTCCACCGGCTCGCCATACACCTCGCTGCTGCTGCTGAAGAACACG
>JANNYL010000008.1:0-11870 GCA_031410075.1 Flavobacteriales bacterium | reverse complement strand
CTCCAAGGCCCCAATGCGCTGCCGTTGTCGGCTCAGGCTGATGTACAGTACGATGACCCCGAGGAGCAAAAGGATCGCGAATGCACCACCGACGTTCACCGTGAGCCTGATGCGCTGTTCAGCCTTCATCTGAGCGACAGCCAACTGACCTTCCGCATGTTCGGCGGCGAGCGCCGCATCCGTCGCTCGAACGGATCGCAGCATCTCTTGCGCGGTGTATGCTTCCTGAATGCGCAGTGTACTGTCCATGGCGCGCCATCGCGAGATGGTCACCAAGGCCTCCGATTCAAGCCCGGCATCAGCGAGCACGCGCGCAAGGCTCTTGTGGAAGCCCACAAGACTGCGCGGTGCGATGTCCGGATGCGTTCGTATCAACTGTTCGGCCTCGGCCAACAGTTCATCGGCCTCGTTCGATCTGCCAGCACGTTGTCGTTCACGGATACGGTCGCATGCGATGTCCAGCGCCACATCGAGTATACCGCTCACGATGGCCAGGCGATGGGCTTGCTCGAAAAGGGTCATTGCACTATCAACATTGCCGAGGCGGACCGAGATCCTGCCCAAGGCCTGAAGCGCGAGCGTTTGGCCGCGGGGCACATTCGCGGCACGTGCCAGTGTGAGCGATCGCTCCTGGTGAACACGGGCGGAATCCAACAGACCGAGACCCGTCCAGCATAGACCGAGGTTGCCATGGATCTTGTGCAATTGCGTGAGCGGGTAATACGTGGCGGCGTTCACCGGATACATCCGCAATGCGGCATTCAACATAGCGATACCCTCGGTGCGGTCGCCCTGTTGCTCCAACAACACCGCCACCTGGTTCAGCGAACTGGACACTAGCAGGCTATCGCCCAAGCGCTCAGCGATGCGGCGCGCCTTCTCGGCATCCACCATGGAGGCTTCGTAGAGACCTTGATAATAGAGTTGCTCACAACGGTAGCGACGCAGGTGGAAGATGATGCGCGAGTCAGCCTGCGAACCGGCATCGCGCAGCGCCTGGTCGATCAGCGCGACGTTGCTCTCTGTGCCGCTCCCTTCGAGCTTGGGTAGTAATTCATCAAGCAAGAGATGCCGAAAGGGCTCCTGCGCCGCTGCAGAGGCAGCTAAAAAGAGACCCAGAACCACTGCACCTATCGATCGCCGCATCCGATGCAAGATCGCTAGGAAGTTGGATCAATGCGGAATTCTCTTCGAAAGTTGTCCACCTTGATATTTTTAGCCCAAGCGTTGCCTGCTTGGTTCTTCCAAACATCCGATCGACCTCTGCTCAACAATGGAACTGGGCCTGGCAGGTGCTCCGCACTACCTCCCGAAATACCTGTTCACCGCCTCGGTCCTGTTCTGCACATGCATCTTCTCATAGATGCGGTGGATGTGCTGCTTGATAGTGCCCACCGTAATGCCGAGGCGATCGCCGATCTCCTTGTAGAGCAACCCTTCAGCAAGCAATGCGAGCACCTCGTTCTCGCGTGTGCTCAGGAGGTCGCCGCTAATGGTGCGTTCTTGTTTTGCTGGGCGCAATTGCGTCACAACACGGCGTGCCACATGTGCGCTCATGGGGCTGCCGCCATCGTTCAGTTCGCGCACAGCGGCAAGGATCTCATCGGGTGTGCTGCTTTTCAGGATGTAACCGTTCGCGCCGGCCTTCAACGCTTCGAACACGCGGTGGTCATCATCGTGAACGGTGTACATGAGATATTGGGTCGAGGTGCACCGCTGGCTCATCTGTCGAACGCAATCGATGCCGCTCGCACCGGGCAGGTTGATGTCCATGATGATCACGTCGGGACAGGTCTCACCGAGCCGCATGAGCGCGTCTTCCGCTGTGCTATGAACGGTGAATGCCTCCATACCTTCTTCGAAGATGAAAAGCGAACGCAGCGTTTCGCGGATGGCGGTGTCGTCTTCCACAATGCTTACACGGATCGGCGCGGTCTCCTTCATGCTGCGAAGGTCCTAACGTTCGGACGTGACGACAATAGAACCTTGGTTAGGGGTAGGGGCGAAGGTGACTTGAAAGCGTATGCTGGTGCCACCTTCAGGCCGACCATTCAATACGAGTGATCCTCCAAGCGCCTTGATGCGTTTTTCCATGTTGCGCAACCCGTTCCCTTGTCCTCCTTGGGCACCCCGCGACAGGCCCACGCCATTGTCGGCGATCTCCACGATCAGCCCATCGCGCCATGCCATGCTTACTTGCACCTCGGTCGCGTTAGCATGCTTCACCACATTGTGCAGGGCTTCCTTTACCACAAGGAAAACATTGCGACGTTGCTCCGTGCTGAGTTGGTTCGTGGACCAAGGCCCTTCGGCCATTACGTGGATCGCCAGCGTGTTCTGCTCGCAGTAGTTGCGCGCGTAGCTGGTGGTGTATACCACAAGGTCTTCAACACTCGTCTGGTCCTGGTTCATGGTCCAGATGATCTGGCGCATGCTGCCTATCAATTCACCGGCGGTTCCGGCAAGGCCGCTCAGTTGCTCGCGTTTCAGGGGATCCTTTTCCACGCGCAACGCCATCTCGCTTTTCAGTTTCAGCGCGCTGAGCCCCGCGCCCAGATCGTCATGCATATCCCCGGCAATGCGGACCCGTTCGGTGAGCACCGCTTGTTCGCGTTCATAAAAGGCGCGCTCCTTGCGCAAGCGATCCCTTAGGTAGAGCCGGAAACCGATGAAGATGCAGGCAAAGACCAAGACCACCGCGCCACTGCGGAACCACCAAGTGGCCCAGAAGGGTGGCAAGACCTCCAGTTCGACCGTGGCTGGAATGAGGCTCCAATCCACCCCGTTGGCGCTGGCTTCTACTTCAATGCGGTGATCGCCGGTGGGCAGGTCGAACAGGTCGATACGCTGCGCGGCACCGATCATGGACCATTCCGCAGCCTGGTCCAAACGGTAGCGGAACGATGGTGCGGTGGAACCATGGGTGCCGGTGGCGCCGAGCTCCAGTGTGAGCGCCTTACGACCGGCCTCCAAAGCTGCCAAACGCCCATGTGGCTCGTTGAACCAGATGGAATCATTGATCCGGAACGTCGTGATCACGGCCTGCGGTGGATCGGTGTTGACCCGCTCTAGCATGGGGTCGAGGACGACGAGGTATTTCCCCGCGCCGAAAAGGATCCTACCATCGGGCATTTCCGCTAACGCATCGCCCACGCTGCTCTGTTGCAGCCCCGTGGGCAATTGCACTGTGCGGAAACCGGCTGCACCTTCGGCGCGGCGCGCGATGCCTTGAGCGGTGGTTACCCATGCCGTGCCTTTTTTGTCGAAGAGGATCGCGTGGATGCGGATGCCCGGCAACCCATCGCGCCGGTTCAGCCAATGCGACAAGTTGGTCGTTGGATCAAACACGAGGATCCCTTCTTCATGCGTTCCCAGCCAGAGTTTGCCGTCCGGGGCTTGCGCCATGCACCGCACCACGCCGCCCAAATTGCCGCCTTGTGCGTCGCGAACCACATGGAATCGGCCATCCACATAGCGCACCAATCCTCCGCCTTCGTTCAACCCTAACCAACAACGGTCCTGGGCATTGCGAAGCCAACACAATGCCATCCCATTGGGCAAGCGGCCATACGGACCATCAGCGGTGTCCACGCGAATGCATTCGCCGGTGCGTTCGTCGATGTGGAACAGACCGCTGCTCCAACTGCCTAACCACGTGCCCCCAATTTCATCCTCTGCTGCGAAGGTGAATCCCGACCCAAGTCCTGTTGGTGCTTGCGACATGATCCTCTGGTCGAGCGCATAGGTGCGCGATCGGGTGTCGAAAACCGCGATACCTTGCTTGTTGATCACCCGTATCGACGCCGTATCACGCATAGCCATCGTGTACACCTGGTTGGGCCAATGGGCCGAGCCGTTCACGGTATGTAGGGTGTCGAGCCTGAAGTTGGCGTGCGAGCCGGTGCGCATATCCAGCGCATACACGCCATCGCCAACGGTGCCGACCAAAGCGCTGTCCTGTCCGAAGGGTAGCACTGCTTGTATCCGACTTGAATTGCCCTGTAAAGTGACCACGCGCATGGCTTGGCTCGAAGTCCTGAGCATGGCCAGGCCGGCGTCCGTGGCGAACCAACGATCTCCGTTCCGCGTGCGCACCGTGGCCGTTACCTGACCCGAACGCAATGTGCCCGGTGCATTCGCTGTGGGTCGTGCTTCGACCCATTGCCCCTGCGCGCTGCGGTGAAAGAGCCGATGGGTCCACAGCGAGGCCCATAGTCCACCATTCGGGTCTGGTGAGAGCCATTGCATAGTGAAGCGGTTCTGCCGTCCATCGATCGAATCGAACCGGAGGGTTCGGCCGGTACGCAGGTCGTAGCAACAAATACCATAGGTCTTGGCATCGAGGTACCATAAACTATCGCGCCCTTGGAGCATGGGCGTTTGCACGGCCGCCCGCACCGCCCATCGCTCGCTGGCAGGGGCGTTCCGATGGTCGGTCCAACGGTCCGTTCGTGCATCCCAGAAGGCGAGTCCTTCGGTAGTTGCAGCCCAGATCCCATTGCGGTCCTTGTCCTCGGTAAGCCAGCAGCGCGCATGCGTGATGCCCGGTGGTCCGGCTCCGGCTGGGCGGTCCTCCATATCCACGAACGTTGAGGTGCGCGTATGGAAACGGTAGATCCCTTGTTCGCTCACCACCCAAACGATGGAATCACCTGTGCAAAGCACTTGAAGCATCCGGTTGGCTTGGTGGGCTGCATTGCCATCGGTCAGTATGCGGAAGTTGCGGAACGTGCCGTGATCTTCGTTATAGCACGAGAGCCCGCCCATGGTGGCGAGCCACAAGCGCCCTTGCACATCCTCGGCCAAACAGTTCACTTGGTCGTGCGCCAGGGTGGTGCTGTCGCCCCGCACATGTTGGAAGGTGCGCACCCGCGTACCTTCCAAGCGGGCTAGTCCTGTTTCCGTGCCTGCCCAGATGTATCCATGCCTGTCCTCATGGATCGAATACACTACATCACTGGGTAGGCCGTTAGCCGTGGTAAAGTGTTCGAAGACGAACTGTGCGCGCAGACTGCTGACCAACACTAAAAGCAACAGGAGAGTAACCGAGCGCGACAGAGACATGCTCCCGCAAAGTAGCGAAGCCCCGCGCAAAGGCAAGGCTCCGTTCGTGCTTTGAACAATAGCCTTCAGTATTGCTAAGGCAATTGCTGCACCCGCACATTGTTGGGTGTCGTACTGCCCACATTCATCAGGATCGGGTCGCGATCGTTGGCAGCACCGGTGTACTTCACGGAGCCGTCCATGTTCACGTCTTCGGTGAAGTAGCCAGCGGCCGTAGCGTTCGGTGTGGTGCTCCCGACTTTCACCAGGATAGGATCGCGGTCGTTCGTGGTGCCGGTGTACTTGACGGCACCGTCGTGGGTATCATCGCCCGCCCAGAGCACCATGCGCGTACCCGATGTCTTTTGTGCTTCCGTGCCGTACGTGGCCGTGGTAGGCAGCGAGAAGTTCAGCATGGGATTGGTGCTGGAGAGTGTCACTGGCGAGGCGGTCATGCAACCCGCATGGTTGCGATGCCGAACAGCGACGTAGTAGCTGCCTAAAGGCTGATTGAAGACGAGTGCGGAAACACCGTCCACACCGACGATATCGCCATCGCGCTGGATCAACCCGGTTCGGGTCTGCACGACCTGCGCGGGGTTTGAGGAGCTACGCAATTCCACCATGACCCAGTCCACAATAGAAGAGAAAATGGGCACGGTGGGGTTTAATACACTCGCAGCAAGGACAGGAGTGGGCGACTCTTGCACATGCGTGAAGCCCAGCGCAGTGAAGGGTTCGGTAGTGGGGATCAGGCCTGCTGCGCGCAAGCCGTCGTTCATCAGGTTGGTGGCCGACACGAACGGACCTTCGAGCAGCGCGCGCATAGGCAGCGTGATATCGCTGTATACGATCCCGGTGACGCGCGCGATGCGGTTGCGCCCCGTACCGTTGAGCGCTGTGAAGTCGCCGACCGCGATCACACCACCTTGATGCACGGCGGTAGCAAGGGGATGTGAATACCCGGCCGCGTTCGTGAATCCGGTGCCCCCGTTGAACGAAGGATCGGTCGAGCCGTCCTCGTTCAGCCGGTAACGCGCGCCCATGAGCAGCTTGCCTGTGTAGTCCCGCATCAAAGGGCCGCCACCTTGCACGGTTGGAGCGAACGAGGGGTCGAAAGATCCGTCTACGTTCAACCTCAATATGCCATTCGCCGCGTTCCCATCGTAGGATGTGAACGAGCCGGAAACGATGCACATGCCGTCCTGTGAGGGAAGTGCAAACTTCGGCGTACCACCCTCGAAGCCCGTGAGGTAACTGAACGTTCCGTCCACGGAGCCATCCCCGTTGAGGCGGACGATGTGGTTCTTACCAGATGCTGCGTAGTTGGTGAAGCCACCGACCAGAATAACGCGGCCATCGGGAAACAGCCCCGAGTCTTCTATAAGTCCGACCGCAGTTGAACCGATGATGAACGTCGGATCCGTTGAACCATCGGAGTTGAAGCGCTTGAACGAGCCGGGATAATTGGCCGGATAGTATTCAGCGTCCATGTAGGCGAAGGCTGCCAGGATCTTTCCATCCGGCTGCAAACTGATGGCCTTGGCGGCCTGGGTTGGCGTGAAGCCGGAGTAGAATGTCGGATCGGGGTTGCCGTTGGCCAGCAGGCGTATCAGCCCGAAACCGTTAAACACGGTTGAATTTACATACGCACTCAACGCGCCACCGACCAGGATCTTGTCGTCGGGTTGCACGAGGATGTCCCGCAGGTAGAAGAACTCGTCATCGATGTGGCTGGTGCTCCAGATGGAGTTGGTGGGAAAGCCGGAGTCAACCGAGCCGTTCGGCATCAATCGGGTGAGCTTCGATCGGGATGCGCCATTGACACCCAAGAAACTCCCGCCGATGATGATCCCGCCATTGCTCTGCACGGCCATTCCATAAGCGGTGCCATTGCTGCCATTGTATGAGAATGTGTTGTCGATGCCGCCGGTGGAGGTCAAGCGAATGTGCCGCCCGGCGTACACACCGTTCCAAGCGCTGAAAGAACCGAAGACCATCACCTTACCATCGGACCGGACCAATAACAGGTGTGCTGTTCCGTTCGGCCCACTGCCCGGGTCGAAGGCTGCGAGCAAAGCGCCGTTGCTTCCAAGCGCCGCCAGCTTGGCCTTGGGGGTTCCCGCGTACGCGTTGAAATCGCCGCATGCCACGATGGTGCCATCATTCCGCAAAGCCACAGACCGCACACTCGCATCAAAGCCGGGGGAGGTATCGAAAAGATTGTCAAGCGTGCCCGTGGGTGTCAGGCGCAAAATGCGCTCGCAGGGCGTTCCACTTATCGCGGTGAAATCCCCTCCGGCGATGATCGATCCATCCGCCTGGAGCGCCAGTGAACGAACGGTCGCGTTGCAACCAGCGCCTGGCGCGAACGCGTTGTCCCACCAAGTGCCCGCGTACGGCGGGATGGCCCGCGCGATCCGTCCTTTGCTGAGTTGGAAAGCCTGCGTGAACTCGCCGCCGATCACCACTTTGCCATCAGGTTGTACGAGGATCGCGTGTACCGCACCGTTGGTGCCTCCGATAGTGCCCCCCGGCCAGGTGACATCCTTAGTGCCATCACTGTTGAGCCGCGTCAGGTTCGCGACCGTGGTGCCGTTATAGGAGGTGAAGGAACCACCGATGAGGATCTTCCCGTCCGGCTGCACCGCGATCGCGCGGACGCGCGGTGTCCCCGTACCCCAGGATTGATTGTTCAGGAAGGAGTTGTCCAATGATCCATCCGCGTTCAGTCGGATCAGGTTCTTCCTATCGCCTACTAAGGGCGACATGTTGAATGTTCCTCCCAAAAGAATTTTCCCATCCGCTTGTGCTGCCACCGCATCCACTTCACCCCACAGATAAATCTGCGAGGCGTCGAATGTCGGATCGGGTGAGCCGTTCGCGGTCTGTCGTCCGAGGTTGATGTAGGAACTGTTCGATAGCGCTTGATGGATCTGGCCTCCCCAGATCGTGCGGCCACTGCCATCCACCGTGACACAGGTCACGGTGCTTTGGTCCCCAGCCAGACTGGTGTTGTAGATGATCGGATCGCCCACGCCGTGGCCATGGTCCCCGGGGTTGAACGTCGCATCATTGCTGCCCGGTGCCTGTCCGAAAGCCGCAGCCGAAAGCATGACAGCAAGAAGGAAAGGGGTGATCGATCGAAGCATGGTCATTCCTGTTGTGCTCGCCGCTGCAAGCTAGCCAGAAGACGCGGATGGGTTGCTTTGTTATGGGAAGAGGAGAAGCCCGACCGGTCAACACCGATCGGGCTTCATCCAATGCACGGCGCTCAGCGCTTGTCGATCCTCAGCACAAAAGCCACCGCATTGCTGCTCGCAGGCCCAGCAGCTCCGAAAGTCGCGCCTTCAGAATAGGTGAGGCCGTCCGCGTTCATCAATTCGGTTCCGAGCGCAGCGCTCAATTTCGCGTCCAATCCTTTCCCTGCGTTGGTCTTCATCACCTCGTTCAGCTGCGGAAAGTTCACGGGCTGGTTGTACACGAGGATCGCCATTTCATCGGTGGTGCCCACTTCATCCGCAGTTAGGCTGTGATCCTTTGGGAACACGCGCGTGCCGGTGATCCCGCAATACGGCGAGTGTTTCGGTGTGTACGGGAAAAGCACGTATGGGCTGCCGTCGGTCTCTTGGCCAAAGAGGTACGTGTAACACTCAGCGTTGTTGGTGACTTCGATCTTGAAGCGTGTGCCTTTGGCAATGGGCTTCGCCGTGCGGAACACACGCCCGCCCTCGCGTACCAAGGCGATATTTTCTCCTGTTGTTTTTCCTTTAGCGTCAACAACGGCCAGGCCGAAGCGCAGGTCGAATCGGGTGGGTTTCACGTCTTCGCCTTCGCCTTGCGGGTAAACAGCGTACGCCTCTTTGGTAAAGAATTCAAAATCGCGGAAGCTCACCCAGGCCAGTCCATTCTTGCCCCAAGAAGTACCCCAGCTGTTCATGATCTGAAAGCCACCTTCCTGTCCGAACTTGTAATCATCGTAGCCGATCACGCACATCGCGTGGCCGCCGAAGCCGCTCTGTTGGTAGTCACTTTCGTTCGGGATCCATTTGTCCTGGCCTTCCATCTCCTGCATGAAGGATCCGCCTACCATCATTCCGATCACGCAGGGCGAGCCTTGATTAAGGTGCTGTTTCATCGCGAGCATATCCACACCGCTCTGGGGATCGTCGGTTTTGCTGAGGCGTTGAAAGTCTTTGATCTTGTAGCGTTGTGCGATCTCTGCCGCTTCAGGTGTTGGTGGTCGGCTACAATCCTGATCATCGTACGCGAACTTGCTGAAGGGGGCCACACCGCCTTTCTGCATGTTCTCCATCGCGCGGATCAGGTAGCTGCCTTGGCAATCGTTCCCCAGTTTGATCTGGTTGTACAAGTAGCTCGGGCTGAAAGCGCTTTCGGTCGTTGGCTTCTGTTTGGTGACTTCGTTGTTCACGATGCTGCGCGCGGCATAAGCACTCGCCCAAGCCACGCACGATCCTTGTTGACCCTGGTTCAAACGAGGAGGAGCGAAAGCCTCCAGTGAAACGCGTTCCGGCAACGGATTTTTCACGTTGTCGGCCAGCGGTTCGAAGACATCCGCCTTATCGTATTCCTTCGGATCCAATGTTGCGCCTTTGTTGGTGATCAGGTTGCTGACCACATTGGCAATTCCACCACCGCCCCCAGCACCGTTGCAGCCTTCACTGCCGCTCATGAAATAGAAAATGGCACCCACCACCAACAAGCCGATCATCAGTTTCGGGCTTTTGAAGAGCATGGGCAGCAACATGCCGATGATCCCACCGCCGCCGCCGCCAATGTTCGGAAATCCACCGCCACCACCACGACTTGGACGCGGACCTTGGTTCTGCTCCTGGCCCTCATCGGGCGTCATGCGAATAGGCATGGTACTTCAGTTATTTGGTGAAAAAAGTTCAACTACCGGAATTGATCCGTAGCGAGCAGTGGAGGAGAGGCACACTGCAAAAGCGAGCGAAATCTATCTACTGTTTGACCAAGCGTAGCAGCGCTGTTCCGTTCTCGTGGACCAAGCGAACCAAGTAAACACCGTTCGGCTCCGAAACAAGATCCAACGGAAGCGTGCGGCCTTCGCTCAACCACGCGGTTTCAGAGCGAACGAAACGACCGGTCGCATCGAGCACTTCGAGCTGGGCTTCTCCTTCAACCCCGTGAACTGAAAGGGTGAACTGCCCGTCGCTCGGATTCGGCCGTGCTGAAATGCCCACTTCCGATACACGCTCTTCCACGCTCGTGATCGTGCCGATCGCGAAAGCCGCTTTGATGCTGTGGCCAAAATCAGCATTGAACGAGCGGATCGTTCCACCTCCCACAGCTCGGAATCGGAAGTAGCCCGTGCCAGCAGCGGTGTCCGCCCAGAAATTCAGCCCATCTTCTCCCGAGTCCGTGAACTCGAGTTCGTAGCAGCCCGGCGACAATTCCAGCGTATCGCGGTAGATCGTGTTCGCTGTGAACGTGGTACGACTAAAGACCACATTTCCTTGGATGTCGCGCACGAACAAGTCGTTCTCTTGAGGGCGGTTGTTGGTCTTGTAGTACAGCACGAAGTTATTGGGGTAGATGATCGGCAATTCGAAATGCGTGCGGTAGCTATCGTTCGCATCGTACTCGTCAAGGTCACCTCCGTTCAAGCCGGTCACCTCCACGAAGAAATCATGTGCCTCATCACCAGCCCAGAACTGTTGATCGATGATCGGCAAGGTGACATCCAGTTTTTGCATGTGCGCCAGGTTGCCGGTCCAGGTGTAGTTCGTGACCTGCCCACCGCTTACGTGATAAGCGAACGTCACGCTTGTCAAAGGCTGTGCTCCGGCATTGCGCAATGTGATCCTGGGGTCATAGCAGATCGGGTTTTCACGGCTGCGATAGCGATCGTCGGTAGGGCGCAATACATCGTAGATCTCGGCATCCAACTGATGGGAAGCGGCCGCGTATTCAACCAATTCAATGCTCGTTACGTAGTTGCCGTTGCCCATTCCCGGGTTGCCAACGGGTACCGGGGTGATGCCGTAGTCCACAGTAAGGGTATTTCCCTGAACGTAGGGCGTCATTTCCGTTTCACGATCATGCACCACATCTCCGGGGCACCAACCTTCGCGGCCGTAGATCCACGTTCCTCCTTGTGGAAAGACGGGGTTCTTCGAACAGTCTTCGGTACGCCAGATATGCCAACTATCCACTTGTGTTCCGTTCGCCAGAATGGAGTGGGTATTGTCCTTGAATTCGCAACAGCCTTGCACGTTCTGTATACTCGTGGCATCGCCGTGACCGGTCAATCGCGTACGCAACATCCATTGCTGGGCGTTCGTTGCCAGATCCAACGTGGTGGAAGCCAGGCTCGTGTTATCGCTCATGCTCGCGTAGCTGTAACTGCGCATGGCCCCCCAGGGCCATTGGGTGTTCACCACCGGGCGCGGAGGCGTGCCTTGGATCATCAAGAATTTCAGATCGATCAATTCCTGTTGATTGCCTGCACTCAGTTCAACACTGTCGTGCAACAGGTATTGGTAGTCAGTAACATCATACACCCAGCTGAAGCCGGCCGCACCAAGGCTGAGCCCGATGCCGTACGGCGTGATGTAGCGGCCGATCTCATGGTTGTTGATCACTTCGAACGGTACGCCGAAGTAATCCAATGTGTCGTTCAGAAAAAGAGTGCCTCCGTTCAGTACAGAATCGATGGCAACGCCTTGGGGATCGAAGGTGTACGACCAGCCAGCGCTATAGCCGAACACGGTATCAGTAGGAACCGTGCTGTTCCCTTGCACACTGAAGATCTCACGCGAAACTTGCGGTAGGAAGTCTGTTGG
>JANNYL010000007.1:0-5939 GCA_031410075.1 Flavobacteriales bacterium | reverse complement strand
GCAACCTCGCCGAACTGCTGGCACAACTCAGCGATGTGAACGGCATTGATTGGATCCGTCTGCACTACGCGTTCCCTTCAGGCTTCCCGATGGAAGTGCTGGATGTGATGCGCGAACGTGACAACATCTGCAAGTACCTGGATATGCCGTTGCAGCATGGCAGCACGCGTATGCTGACCCGCATGCGGCGGGGCATTACGCAAGAGAAGACCGAGCGGCTTGTGGCCGACATACGAGAACGTGTTCCGGGCATCGCTATTCGTACCACGTTGATCGCGGGTTTCCCCGGGGAAACACAGGAAGATCATGAGGATGGCCTGCGTTGGATCGAACGTATGCGTTTCGACCGTCTCGGCTGTTTCACATACAGCCACGAAGAAGACACGCATGGCTTCACAATGGAGGATGATGTGCCTTTCGAAGTGAAACAAGAACGCGCCAATGAAATGATGGAAGTGCAAGGCGGCATCAGCTTCGAACTGAATCAGGCCAAAGTGGGGAAGGAGTGCCGCGTTCTGGTGGACAAGGCCGAGGGCGGCTTCTACCACGCGCGTACCGAACACGATTCACCGGAAGTGGACAATGATGTGCTGATCGCTACAAGTGCTGGTCACCTGCGGATCGGAGACTTCGCGCAAGTGCGGATCACAGAAGCACGGGAGCATGAACTGACGGCCACACCGGTGATCCAAGGTCAGTGAGGAAGGGCCTCAAAAAATCCGACGAGATCCTTTCGCTGAGCATCGCTTAATTGAGCATCCGAATGCATCCAGGTATAGCTGGGTAAGGGCATGTCGCCTTCGGATATCTCGTGCTTGATCTCCTTGAGCTTCTTGTCGATCCGCTTCGCTGAATAGTTTCCCCAATCAGAAAAGTTCAACTCCTCGCGGGCCTCGTTGATGTGGTCTTGTTGCCAGAAATTCACAGGCGTTACGTAGCTGTACCAAGGATAGGTCGTAGTGCTGCTGTGGCAGTCATAGCAAGCCTTGGCGAGTATGCTCTTCACATCAGGAGGCACGGGGACCACCTGTTCCAAGTGCTGAGCGAGATCGCTGGTTGGTGGGGAACGGTCCGGTTGCGCTAATTGCGCGACGGCAAACACACCTAGCGTTATCCATAATCCTTTGCGTTGCATGAGTTGAAAGTAGCAAAGCCCCCGATCGCTCAGAGGCTTTACCACGAGAGAGACCAAATATTAATTGTCGCTGTAGCTCAATTCGGTCCAGTCGATCCCGGTCCACAAGAGCATGATCGTATCGTTGAATCCGAGTGTGCGCGCAACGGGCAAGACCGTGTTGTTCGTGAGCGCATTGTCATCCACTTCGAACGAGTTGACGCCGAGGCTGTTTTGAAGTATCAGCAACTGGCCGCGTACCAGTCCGTCACTGAGTGTGATGGTGCGTGCAGTGGCCAGGTTGGTCGAGCTGTTGAGCCGGATATAGCCGCGGTTGCCCACAGTGATCAGTTGATTGTCCACAGTCACGCTCGTTATTGTGCCGTCGTCACGGATCGTCAAGGCGCCCAACATATCCACTGTTGTTAGCGGTGCATTCGTGCCGATACCAACATTCCCCACGGGGTCGATCACAATACCGTCGTTCGTAATGCCCGTGCTATAGTTGTTCGAAGTGCCGAGGTACATGGAGGTACCAGTGTTCGTTTCTTGCAGGTAGATCCCCGCTTTGGGCTTGGTCCCGTTGTTGTTCGAGGTGCTCCAGAAAAGCCCGGGGGTGTAGGAGCCAGCCGTGAAATCGGTAGTGATCAAATGACCGGCGCTCAGGAGGCCTTGGGTCATTTGGGTCTTAATGGCCTCAGGTGCTTCGTTGACCTGGAATTTCGCTACAGGCGCGATGGTGCCGATGCCGACGTTGCCGGTCGGCCCATCAATGGCCATCTGGAATCCGTTGTTCAAGCGAAAGAGCATGTCCCCGTTCCCACCGAAATTGTAGTCGATGCCCGCACCAAAGGGTTGTGCTGGCGTCCCGAACATGATGCCGCTATTAGCGAGGTTCGGTGTGCATACATACACGTAGGCGTTGCCGTTGGCTTCACCACGGATCACCGCTTCCGTGTAGCCGCCAACTCCTGAAAGTGTGCTGCTCAGCGCTACGTGCAGGGGCGCCTGTGGATTCATCGTTCCAATGCCTAGAAATCCGCCGGCCGAAAGAGTCATGCGTTCGAAGTTGCCGGTGCGGAATCGGATGGACTGAAAGTCCGTGGTGCCAATGAAGTTGGTGGCAGGCGTTGTGCCGGCATTTCCCAATAATCCCCAGGCGTTGGTGGTTGCTGTGCCTAGCGCTTGCCAGCTCGCTGTTCCGTTCGCATCGCTCACCAGCACTTTATTCACCGCCTGATTGCCATCCACCATACGTATGCTGCCCACCACATGGAGTCGGTCGGCCGGGGTGCTGCTCCCAATGCCTGTGTTGCCGTTTTTCAGGATCACGAGGGCATCGGAGCGGGTGGCCGGTGTGGCGCCATTCCCCACCACGAGCAGTCGATCGGCAGCATTGAAGACCGCGGTTGAATTAGGCACATAGTCCGTGTTGTTCAAGCCCAATGCCACCTCGCTCGCTGATCGGACGAGGAGGCCATCACCCAACCCGGCAGATCTGGTTCCGCTGGTAGTGACATCGTTGCCCAGTGCAATGGTGGCGGGGCCAGAGGCGATCAGGTCCGATCCGATCGCCTTCGAGTCAATTCCGCTTGCGGTGTTGCTGAACCCGATGGCTGCGCTTCCCAAGGCGGTCGCTGCCACGGCCTCGCCCAAGGCCAAAGAGCCCACGCCAGATGCGGTGGTATTAAGACCCATGGCCACCGAGTGGTTGCCCACGTTGGCCGTGTTCCACTGCACACCATTCACTTGCCCTGCCCTGAAGGCCGCTTTCTTGGGATTGAAGAACATGCGCGTGCCCGCTCCGACCACCTGCGGGTCCGCACCGGCACCTAGCGTGCCGGTGGTCAGGAATCCATCGGTTCCTGCAATGGTCACCGCACCGGCATCGGCCGTAATGGTGCGCCCCACACCAGCACCCCCAAAGTCGTAGGCACCATCCAGGGTGGTTCCGCCAGCGCTTGCGGTCTGCCAGGTAGCGGTTCCGTTGGCATCGCTGGTTAGCACGCGACCCAAGGCTTGGTTGCCATCCACCATGCGGATGTTGCCCACCACATGCAGGCGATCCAACGGCGCCGTGGTGCCAATGCCCACCAGGCTGGTACTTGTCGCAGCGTTGATGCCGTTCACACTACCGAGCACCAGTCCATCGTTCACATCCACCCGGCTTGCGCGCCCGATCGCTGCGGCGTTGGTGAGGTTGTTGGCATTCACCGCCGCGCCATTGCCGATCAAGGTGTTCTGTGCTCCTATGGTGTTGGCAAGACCTGCACCCGTGCCTATGAAGGTGTTCTGACCGCCGGTAGTAGAGGAAGCCCCACTTTGGGTTCCCATGAACGTGTTGCCTCCGCCAGTGCTGTTCGCATTCCCGGAGAAGGATCCGATCATCACGTTGTTGTTCGCAGTGTTCGCGATACCGGCGCCATTCCCGATCAGGATGTTGTCCGATCCAGAGATCCCGTTGCCGCCCGCTAGCCTGCCGATATATACGTTCTGCTGACCAGTGGCATTCGCCGCTCCCGCGCTTGTTCCCAAGTAGGTGTTATTGCTGGTCGTGGTGTTCGCTGCACCCGCGCCTTGGCCCAAGAAAGTGTTGTTGGTGCCGGTGGTGTTCGCTACCCCGGCGGTCCCGCCTACGAAGGTGTTGGAAAGCCCGGTGTTCGTGGGCCCTGCGCTCAAGCCCAAACTGACCAAGCCGGTCGGGGTGTTCGAAACATTCCCCGCGAACGTATTCGCTGTTCGCAACCGCAGCGGTTGTGCATCGGTGGTTCCAAGGAAGTTGGTGGCCGGGTTGGTGCCTACGTTCCCGGTCAGTGTCCAAGCGAGCCCGGTGGCCACGGCAAGTGGATCGGTCCAGGTGGCGGTGCCGTTCGCGTTGCTAACCAAAACACGCCCTGCAGCTTGGTTGCCATCCTCCATGCGGATGTTGCCCACTACGTGCAGGCGTTGGGCCGGAGCAGTGGTGCCGATGCCCACATTGGTGCTGGCGGTCGAACCGTTCACGCCGTTGATGCTGCCCAGCACCACACTGTTGCTCTGCGTGGCGAACGCTCGGTTGCCGATCGCGGTGGCGTTCTGGAGCGCATTGCTCACGTTGGCTGAAAAGCCGAGGGCCGTGTTCTCGGTGCCAGTGGAGTTCGACTGTGCGGTCGCTGTGCCCACGAACGTATTGCCCCCACCGGTGCTATTGGCATTGCCGGCCAAGGCACCCAGGAAAGTGTTGCCACTGCCACCGGATGATATGCCCGCATTGGTCCCATAAAATGCGTTTGACGCGGTATGGTCCAGCAGGCCCGCCGGAATGCTGTTCGTCCTGAAACGGAGTACGGTGTTGTCGCTGGTGCCAACGAAGTTCACCGACGGGTTGGTGCCTGTGTTCCCTGTTAGGTCCCATGCGTTCACGGCGTTACCGGTAGGGTTGGCCCAGAACGCGTTCCCGGTCCCATCGCCCATCAGAATGGAGCCGTTCAAAGCGCCATTTGTCATTTGGAAGTCGGTGACCCGGGCCTTGCCGATCACATCCAGGGGCTGGGTGGGGGCGGTGGTGCCGATGCCGACGTTCACCGCGTTCGCCCCGACGCCGCCCAGTACCAGGCTGTTGCTCTGCGTCACCAGCGCGTTGGCGCCGATCGCCGTTGCCTTTTGCACCCCGTTGCTCACGTTTGCAGAAAAACCGAGCACCGTGTTCTCGGTGCCATTGGTGTTGAATTGACCGGTCGCGGCACCTATGAACGTATTGCCCCCGCCGCTGCTATTTGCGTTGCCGGCCGCAGCACCGATGAAGGTGTTGCCGATACCCGTGTTCGTCACGCCGGTGTTGCTGCCAAAGAAGGAATTCTGGTTCGTGAACTCCAAGCGGCCTGCGGGCTGGTTGTTCACCCGGAACACCAAGGGTTGGTTGTTCAGGGTGCCGATGAAATCCGTGGCAGCGATAGTGTTGCCCGTAAGGGTCCAACCGGCTGCTGCCGAACTGAGCAGCGCGCGCCAGATCGCTCCATCGAAATACTCGAACTGGTTGGTGGTGGTGTTGAATACCAGCAAGCTGGTAGCGGGAGTTACGATGGCGTTCCGCTGCACCGTTGTCATTCGGGGAATGAGCAAGCCGCGCTTGGTGCCTGCAATGCCGCTCACATCGATATCCAGCATGGCGCTGGTATTGGGCGTGGCGCCGTTGGCGTTTATGCCGATGTTCTGCGCGGCGAGCCGGGCGGAAGGGAGGAGCAGAAGGGCGGCGAATATCCAGGAACGCATAGGGCAGGGGCTATGCCCCAAAGCTCTCGACATGCCCTAATCGGGTCAATAGAACTTTGGTTGACAGAGAAGGGCTGGAAGCCGCGCGGTGATCATCGGTCTTGCTGCTTTGTTTCGGAGCTCTTTCAGAACCCGGTCCAAGATTGCGTTGTCATTGGCGATGGTCTGTACCGCCTTTACGGTCGTTATGCTGCCACCTCTCACATGAGCGTAATCGACACCGGTGGCGCGGCTCCATAGTCGGTACAGGTCATAGCGCATGACGTCGACCTATTGCTCCTGACAAGTCGTACCTCCGTTGCCGTCACATACGGTGATGCCATTGGTGCCGCAAGGTTGGCCAAGGTTCAACCCTTCATCCACTTGGCCATCGCAGTTGTTGTCGATGCCATCACAGAGTTCGGGAGCGCCGGGGAAAACCGTCGCATCGTTATTGTCGCAATCGATCTGTGTTGTGGCTATGACCATATTCGGTTCAAAGGGCGCACATCCTTGGAAGATATTCATTGCACCGAAGCCTTCACCCACCCCATCACCATCCGTGTCGTACACCCAATAGGGAACGCTGCCCGGG
>JANNYL010000006.1:0-1978 GCA_031410075.1 Flavobacteriales bacterium | reverse complement strand
TTTCCTGCTCGGCAATAGCACACAGGAGGAGACTACCTACACTGTTTACCTGACCGATCGCGCGGGGAACCGCAGCAACACGTTCGTTACCGGAGCCATTATCATTCTTCAGGACAGCATCTGAGCGCCATGATGAAAACGCGAACACTCACTGCTTTTCTAATGGCGTTCTCCGCGGTGGGGCTGCGAGCACAGTACTTGCCCGAGTTCAACATGAGCGACACGGTGGTGAGTATCTGCAAGGGTATCCTGCTGGATAGTGAGGAGGGTCCGAATGAAATGATCTACAGCAACAATGAGGATTACACCTTCACCATCAACACGGGTAGTACCATCACGCTGGTCTTCACGAACGAATTCTGCACGGAGCAGGGGCTTGATCTCCTGACTTTCCACGATGGTCCGGGTATCGGTTCACCGCAGATCGGACCTGCTTATTCCGGAATTGTAGCCCCGCCGCCGATCATTGCCTACAGTGGTCAGCTCACGGTCCATTTCGTTACAGATGCGAACGTGGCATATTGTGGCTTCGAAGCCCAGTGGACAACACTTGTTGCGCCACCAGTACCCCCGGTGATGAGTATTCCGGTTGCACCTGTTTGCGGTAGCCCGACGATCAACCTCAGTTTCTCGTACCCACTTCCGTGCGATTCATTGTTCGCGGATGCCTTCACGATCACAGGTCAAGGTGACCCTGCCGTCACTGGACTTCAATCGCTGGGATGCGCAGGTGGTAGTGCTTCACAGGTGCAACTGACCGTTGATCCCGGTTTTGACCGGAACTGCCCGTACACTGTCAATTTCCGTTGTCGATTACCGGATGCATGCGATAGTATTTGGACGTTCATGTTGAACGCGAATACGCAGATCATTTCATGTCCGATCGACGTGACGATGGTCGCTTCCAACGATACCATCTGCTCCGGCTCTTGCACCGAACTGACGGCGGATGTGAACGGATGTTTGAGTTACACCTACGCTTGGACCAACGGACTGCCGAACTCTGGTGGGCCTGTGAGCGCGTGCCCAGGTGCAACCACGACGTATAGCGTTACTGTTACGGAGATCGCTACGGGCATAACCGCTATTGACGCCATTACGATCGTAGTCATCGATCCGCAGATCACAACATCGCCGATGACCGTGTGCCAGTCACTCGCGGCGTTCAATCTGATCGCGGCACCTCCGGGTGGCTCATGGTCGGGCGCGGGGATCATTGATACGCTCGCGGGCACATTTGATCCGGACACTGCCGGGCCCGGTACCCACACACTTTACTACGTGGGTGTTGGTGGTTGTGCCGATAGCATCGTGATCGCTGTTGACAGCATGGACGCTGGCCTTCCACAGGCTGCTTGCCCAGGTACGGCCCCGTTCTACGTGCTCGGCTTTACACCGCAAGGCGGAACGTGGAGCGGCCCTTTTATTCAAGCGAACGGACTATTCGATCCGAGCACGGTCGGTTCCTATATCGTAACGTATTCGGCAGGTAGTTGCACCGATACTACGCGCATCAACGTGGACGATATTGTTGGGCAGGCCATGCTCGATACTGTTTGCCAAAGCACTTGGCCGTTCGATATTCCGGTAACGCCCTTTGGAGGGCGATGGAGCGGACCGGGGATCACCGATACGATCATGGGTACGTTCGATCCCGATGAAGCCGGTGGCGGTACACACATCTTGCTTTATGCGATGTTCGGTTGCGACATGTCCTTCACCATTCATGTGAAGCCCATCGATATCGGAGACAGCCGCAGTGCATGCCCCGCGCAGTCGCCATATCTGTTGGACCCAGCTGCTATACCACCCGGCGGGGTTTGGAACGGAAACGGTATCGTGGACGCTGCCGCCGGGATGTACGCACCTGCCCAGGCTGGCAATGGATGGGATGAGCTCACCTATTCCGCCACCAATGGATGCGTGGACACGATTGGAATTCTGGTCGGTTACACGGAGGTGGATGATGACACGCTCT
>JANNYL010000005.1:0-4566 GCA_031410075.1 Flavobacteriales bacterium | reverse complement strand
TTTCAACACCCTAACGGACGACCTGCGCGACAAGCTGCAGGAACAGTACCCCGATGGCATCGACAACAGCCACATCCGCACGCTGAACACCCCAAAGGGTGATAGCCTGCGTGTGATCGAGCTGCGTACGAGCGAGGCGATCTACCTGATCAAGATCAGCGCGGAAAGTCGCGAAGAGATCGATCAGTTCCTGGACCAGGACGAAGGTGGTGCTGCTGTGGCGGATGAAGACGGCGCCGATGCTGACAGTTTGGAAACACCGGATGGTGCCGACGATGAGGAGGATGAAAAAGAGGAGGACATGAGCGTTGATGACGACGATGATGGCGATAAAGAAGAAGTGGGCCAGGACGAGGACGAAGACTGAGCCTGGTTGAGAACCTGATCTTTTGAACGCCGCTCACTCCAAGGGCGGCGTTCTCGTTTCGCAAAACGGCAACCGTGCCGAATGACCGATCAACGAGTAGGCTGATTATCTTCCGGCCATGCTGCAAGGAAAATTCCACATCGCGTTCGCTACTACGGATCTCAAGCGGATCAAAGCCTTCTATGGCGGGCTGCTTGGCTGTCCTGAAGGCCGCAGTGCGAAGAACTGGGTTGACTACAATTTCTTCGGACACCAGCTTACCATTCAGGAAGTAGCACGAATGGAACGTGTTCAGCGCGTCTACAATCCGAAAAGCCATGTTCCCAGCGAACACTGGGGCATTGTGCTGGACATGGACGATTGGAAGAAACTGCGCGACAAGTTCAAGAAAGTAGGTGTCACATTCTTCATCGAGCCCTACACAGTGATGGAGGGCGAAGTGGGTGAACAAAAGAGTCTCTTCATCGAAGATCCCGATGGGCACCCCATCGAGTTCAAGGCCATGGAGGACAAAGGGAATTTGTTCAAGAAGGGATGATCACCGCCCGAGGTGCGATAGCCGTGCCTTTAGTGGCCTTCGCAGCGGAGATCATCGGCAGCACGTTCATGCTGAGGCATCGGCCGTAAGGCAGGGCCGTTCTCCTTTCCTCGAAGATCTCGATAACCGCAGTGCTGATCGTCCTCGCTTACAAAGGATGATGTACCTAGGAGCAAAAGACTTCCTGGATGGCTGAGGACAGCCTTCAGTAGTTCCGCTGGGCCACCAGTGCGCCCGTATCATCGTACTGCTCCCCTCCCACCAATCGACCGTTCTCGTAATAGAGCCGCCCCGCCTGTGGCCCGCTGCTCTTGTGGAACTCCCACACTCCTTGTCGTTGGCCGTTCACGAATTGGGCTTGGGTAAGGATGGTTCCATTTTCTGCGAACTCTTTCCACGCACCCTCTCGCAGCCCATTGCGGTAGCTCCCCATAGACGCTACCCGGCCAGTTTCAAAGTACGTGATGAAGTACTCCATCGTTCCGTCGTTGAATCTCGTAGCATGAAGCTTTCCGTTCGGATGGAAATCCTGAGCGATGAGTTCTTGCGCGCTTGCCACAACTCCGAAAAGAAGACCAGTAACAAGAAGAAGGTGCTTCATGGTTGTTCGTTCGTTACCCTTCCAACGCCTCTAAAGTAAGACTTGTTTCACATGGATCTAACATTGGCTTAACATTCGACTTTCCACAGAAGCGAGTTCATAGGCCTCTACTTTCGCCCGCCGCGCTTTTACAACCGTATGGTCTTCAGTTCGCCCGTCTTTCTGTTCCAATTCCTGCCGCTCACCTTGTTGTTGGTGCTGTTGGCGGGGAACAGACGTGCTCAGAACTCAGTTCTGCTGATCGCAAGCCTGCTCTTCTATTTCTGGGGCGAAGGTGCCTTTGTGCTGCTCATGTTCGGCACGGCGCTGTTCAACTTCCTGTGTGGGTTGGCCATTGAGCGCACGCGATCACCGCGCTTTGTGCTTGCAATAGCTGTGGCCGCGAATCTCGCCACCCTGATCTGGTTCAAATACGCGAACCTCTTCGCGGTCAGTTTGAACGCATTGCTCGCGCATTGGGAATTACCCAGCTTGGTGGTGGACCCTATCCATCTGCCGATCGGGGTTTCGTTCTTCATCTTCCATAGTTTGAGCTACGTGATCGATGTGTACCGCGGCGATGCGAGAGCTCAGCGCAGTCCAGGGATCGCTACGCTTTACATAGCGCTCTTTCCTCAACTCGTTGCGGGTCCGATCATTCGCTACCACGATGTAGCGCGGCAATTCACCGACCGAACGATGGATATGTCCGGGTTCTCATACGGCATCCGGCGTTTCATCATCGGCCTTGCGAAAAAGGTGCTGATCGCCGATCAATGCGCACGCATCGTCGACGGCATTTTCAAAGAAGCCCCGGAAACCGTGACCATGTCCGTCGCCTGGCTCGGTATCGTTGCCTATGCTGTTCAGATCTACTTCGACTTCAGTGGCTATAGCGATATGGCGATCGGCTTGGGCCGCATGCTCGGATTCCGGTTCCTGGAGAACTTCAACAGGCCGTACATAGCACGAAGCCTTCGAGAATTCTGGAAGCGCTGGCACATCAGCCTTACTAATTTTTTCCGCGACTATCTCTATATCCCCTTGGGTGGTAACCGTGCCGGTGGCGCACGCACGTACTTCAATCTCCTTCTCGTCTTCTTTCTTACCGGCCTCTGGCACGGGGCGAGTTGGAATTTCGTGGTGTGGGGCATGATCCATGGCTTCTTCATGGTAGTGGAAAGACTCGGTCTGGGCAAATTGCTCGATCGTGCTCCTCGGCTGGTAGGCCATGTGTACACGCTGGTGATCGTTCTCACGGCCTGGGCTTTTTTCCGCATCGAGAACACTGCGGGAGCCATGCGATTCGCAGTTGCCATGTGGAACCCGAACGCCGGAGACGCTCTTCTCACCTACCCTTCGCTTTATCTGAGCAACGCCACATTCCTCGCATTGGCCATCGGGGTGCTCGGATCCTTGAATATGCACGCTTGGGCAGGGCGCGTGTTGAAACTTCCCGACTTCACAAGTGAGCGCCCTCCGCGCGGGATATTCGCGTATCTGCAACTGACCGGGATGATCCTGCTTTTCGTGGGCGTGTCTATGCAGGTAGCTAGCAGCACCTATTCACCGTTCATCTACTTCCGCTTCTGATCCATGGACCGCACCGAGCTTCGCCGCTGGCTTCCCATGCTGATCGCGCTAGTAGCCTTTGGCTTGCTGTGGCGCGCAATGCGCGTTCCAGAGAAGAACGATGGCTTGAAAGTGACGCTGGACCTGCATACCTCCTGTGCTGATCCCTTCCAGGTGTTCTGGGACGATAACGCAGGTTCATATACTTCGGATCGCAGTCTTTCTGTACTGGTTGCACCCAACCGGGACGCACAACGGATCACTTTCGTTCTTCCGAACCACGTGCGGCATGTTCAAGGCTTGCGCATCGACATGGGCACTCAAGCCGTGCGTATGGACCTTGCAGCCATTGAACTGCAAGGACCCTATCACTCAGTTCACTTGAACGCGGAAGAGATCACGAACTGGTTCGCCCCAACCCATGATCTGCGCGCTTTCGAACTTGATAGTACCGATCAGGTATTACGCGTAACCTGCATCGGAGATGACCCCTACTTCGCCAGCAGCAAGGACCTAACACCACTCACGTCGGCGGCATTGAACTCTTCGCGCCCGGTGATCGAACCATTCCTGCGATCCGTTGGCATCGCACTGATCATCGGCGTGCTGGTGCGCTTGCTTTTCTCGATCCGCCGACGCACTTCCAAAGGAACTGCGATCAATTTCGAAAAGCCATCCCGGCATCAGATCTTCGCCTCCGCGGTGATCGCGCTTGCGGTTCTCCTTATCGCGAAAGGCATCGCGAACAATATCAATTTCCGGGATCGTGCACTTGTGGTGGACCTGGAACTGACCGCTACCGAAGAGGATAATTTCCAAGTCTTCTACGCCAATAAACCGGGAGGTTTCAGCCAAGGATTCTATGTGAACAGTCCCGTGCAAGCAGCGCATGACCGACAATTGCTGAGCTTTCGTATGCCCAGTGACACATTGTTCCGATTCCTGCGCATCGACCCTGGCAACAAACAGGACAGCCTGCAGGTCCATTCTATGACGCTCCGATGCAACGAGCAGGAGAAGCACTTCGATGCGAAACAGCTCTATGAGCTTTTCAAACCGAATGAACAGGTTGACAAATTCACTTTGCTCTCCAGTGGCATCTCGATCCACTTCAGTGGCAACGATCCTTTCCTGTACAGCGACCTCGATATCGGGGAGGATGTTCGATCACTTTGGGAAGCCAGCGGGAATGGCCCACTTCCTTTCTGGTTCGGCTTGCTGTGTTCCATGGCGGTGTTCGCTGGACTTGTCAGCAACAAGAAACTCGGATCCTTGCTCAATTCCGATCGTCCAGTGGAAGTGGTTACCGCCTTGCTTTTTTGCGGGCTTATAAGCCTGCCTTTACTCAGTGCATTGTTACCCATAGAACCAGCCATTGCGGATACCGAGAAGCGACCACTGGCTGAGGAACCCCTTCTCCGGATGCACTCCCTGTTGGACTTCCCAGGGAAGTACACACGCTATTACAGCGACCATTTCGGCTTTCGTAAGCTGCTCTTCCGGTGGAAC
>JANNYL010000004.1:0-1697 GCA_031410075.1 Flavobacteriales bacterium | reverse complement strand
GCGATAACGGCTGGGCACTGGTTCTCGATCCTGATCGAAAGGGTCTCGATCGCATGGATGCAGAAGCGCCCGGCTTCGTGAAGACCGTGCAGAAGTTCAATGTGATAGCGATCGATGGCGAGGCATCGTTGGAGGTGACCTCTACATATGAAGGGCGCAGCGCAGACAACATCAGGCGTCGAATCGCGATCAGCGGCATAGCGGAGCTGGGCAACGATTATGTGAAGTACTACACGAGCCAATATGGTGTTGTGAAGCTTACCGCCCCGCTGGAATTCGACGATGACTCAGCTTCAAATCGGTTGTTGGTGCGCGAGAACTACCAACTTATGAACCCATGGAAAACACAGGGCGGCGACAGTGCTTCTGGGGATATCAAATTGAATTTCCATCCCGGCACGCTGAAAGACTATCTACAGGTGCCCAACCACGGTGCTCGGAAAGAGCCACTTGCTTTGTTCGCGCCAGTTCATGTGATCGAGCGTTTTGAGATGTCGCTGCCCGAAGTATGGCCCGACTCCGATGATAATGCTAGCGAGAAGGGCCATGGCGTGGAATTCCACTACACTACTACTACGCGAGGCAAGCACGCAGAAGGTGAGTACGACTACAGCACCAGCGCAACCCGTGTAGAACCGAAAGACTACGCGGACTTCGAGGCGCAGCAGAATCGCATCGAGGACCAACTTGGCCGCGATTTTTTATGGAATAGAAGCGCTACTGTGAAAGCCACGCAGCGTGATGTGCACCCTCATGAGCTCATGCATTTGTTGCTTTTCATGGCCATTGCCGGATGGGCGTGTCGCCGCATTTGGCGCTGGGATCATGATCCCGTGTCCAGTTCGTATCCGGGTAAACCGATAGGCGGTTGGCTCGTTCTACCCAGTATTGGGCTTTGCATTTCACCCTTATTCGCTATCCAAGCCATTACGCAGAATGACTTCTCCATAATATTTCTCACCAGCTCCCTACCGTCTTTGTCATTGGTGCATCCTTTCATAGCGCACCTTTTCGTTTATATCTCGCAATTCTTGGCCTTGTTCGACTTGTTTTGGCTCCCGATGCTCGTTGTCCTCTTTTTCAAACGGCGCACTTCTGTACGATGGCTCATGGTATTTACCTATGTATTGAACGTTGTGTCGCTATTGTTCGATGCCTCCATGTACCATGTCCTCGGCATGCAGGCTTGGGCTGGCCCTTACAGCTATAGCGCCATATCCACCGCGGTAGTCGCTGCCGCGATTTGGGTCCCTTACTTCCTAATGAGCGAAAGGGTAAAAGAGACCTTCGTAAATAGACTGAAAGCGCAAAGCATGCCTCCACCGATCTGGGACTTGGCACCGCTGCCCTTAATCTCAAAGTCTGCCGATAAACCGACAGAGACGGACAGTTAGAGGGATTGGCGGATTACTCAACTCTTCCACACCCGCCAAGCCTCTTCGGCCTGTGCATGCAGCATGGCCAGTCCGCCGATCGTACGAGTGCCCATTTCTTCACCGTGCTTCAAAAAGCGCGTTCGGTCGGGGTTGTAGACCAGGTCCACGAGTACATGCTTGGCTGTTAACGCCTCGTATGGCAGGGGTGGGGCTTCTTCCACGCCGGGGTGCATGCCCAACGGTGTGGTATTGATGATCAATTTGCATACGCTCACGATCGTGCGATCCACCATGTCCCAAGTGAGTTCGCCGCGAGAACGG
>JANNYL010000003.1:0-2520 GCA_031410075.1 Flavobacteriales bacterium | reverse complement strand
CATAAATACGGAAATTAATTATCGAGAACTTGTTCAGGAGAATTATGATTCCTCAAAATTCAAGTGCATGCCAATTTACTTGAAACAGCAAGATTGGGCAAAAGAAATTTATCTTGAAAACTTTGACAGACTTCTTCGCTTGTATAATAACAGTGGTGATGAAATTGAAAGAAATCAACTTTTCGGTTTCTTAGAAAGTCAAAAAATAATAGGTTCAAGATTTCTAAACTTAACAATGGAATTACCAAAAATGTAACTACCCCTAACATCGGCTTGGCAAAATGGCGGGCCAAGTGCTTTCTAAAAACAGTTGTGAAAAGTTGAAGAGTTGTGGTTTCTAAGTTGGAAATTGCTAACTTTCCGCCACTTCAAGCCAAGCCGAAAATCGTTGACCGCAATTCCGCCAGGGCGCGGAACAGCGTTCAACAACGAATTACAACGCGAATAGGTTGTACGCGGCTTCTTCAGCCCAAGTAGCTCTCCAATGCCTGTTGTATCCGCGCGGCTATGTCGGTCGTATCGGCAGGAACAAAGGCCTTCCCGGTGATGCGTTCGAATAGCTCGATGTAGCGGTCGCTCACAGTCTTCACATAGGCATCATCCATAGCAGGCACTACTTGGCCTTCTTTGCCCATGAAGTGGTTTTCGATAAGCCATTGTCGAACGAACTCCTTGCTCAGTTGCTTTTGCGCCACTCCCCGCTCCTGCCGTTCGGCGTAGCCCTCGGCGTAGAAGTAACGGGAGCTATCCGGCGTATGGATCTCATCGATCAGGATCAACTCGCCTCCCGTACCTGAGCCGGGAGCACGCCCGAACTCGTACTTGGTATCCACTAGGATCAATCCGCGCTCCTTGGCTATTCGGGTGCCTTCGGCGAAGAGGGCCAGGGCATAGCGGCTCATCGTCTCCCATTCGGCCTGGGTGCAAAGCCCGCGTTCGATGATCTGGTCCGGTGAGATGTCCTCATCATGCCCCACATCGGCCTTGGTGCTAGGCGTGATGATGGGCTGCGGAAAGGCGTCGCTCTCCTTCAGTCCATCAGGCATGTGCGCCCCGCACAGCACACGATGTCCTTCGCGGTATTGGCGCCAGGCATGGCCGCTGAGGTAACCGCGCACCACCATCTCCACTTTCACCGTTTCGGCGCGGTGGCCGATCACCACGCAAGGGTCGGGCGAAGCGATGGCCCAGTTGGGCGCGGCATTGCGCGTGCTTTGCAACATGTGCCAGCTCACTTGGCTGAGCACTTGTCCTTTGTGCGGGATGCCACGTGGCAGCACCACATCGAAGGCGCTGAGGCGATCGCTGGCCAGCAGGATGGTACGGCCATCACGCAAGTGGTACACATCGCGGACTTTGCCGCGGTACACTTCGACTACGTCCTTCAGGTGAAGGTCTGAACGGAGCAGGGTATTGGGGAGGGAGATGGTCATGGATGGAGCGTGGGCCAAAGATCGCTTCGATCGTCTTATCGAATTTGCGGGAGCGCTTTGTCTGCTGTTCTACAAAGCAATTCTGAATTACAGATCGCTTCGCGCCAAATGCGCACTCGCGAAGGCGGTTACTCCTGTCGTCACTCCGAGGAGGCTTTGCGACGAAGGAGTCTGTAATTCAACGACGAACTCGGAATTACAGATCGCTTCGCGCCAAATGCGCGCTCGCGAAGGCGGTTACTCCAAGTCGTCACTCCGAGGAGGCTTTGCGACGAAGGAGTCTGTAATTCAGCTTTGAACTCAAGAAATTACAGATCGCTTCGCCGTAGGACAGGCTCGCGAAGGCGGGAACTCGTAAGTCGGACTCGCCACCAGAAAAGGGTCTAGTGCACCAACAGATCGTCGAACAAGTCTCTCCAACGCGGGTTGAGGCTCTCGATCAAGGCTATTTTTCGAGCACGGCTTCCACCCTTTAACTGTTTCTCCCGAGCAATTGCTTCCTCGATATAGGGGAAATGCTCAAAGTATACCAGCTGGTCCAAATTGTAACGAGCGGAAAAACTATTCGGGTAAAACTTGGTCTTATGTTGCTGAATGCGGATGATCAATTCCGAAGTGACACCGACGTAGAGAACCCCGTTCGGTCGGTTGGTCGTGATGTAAATACTGCCACCTCGTTGCATAAGGACAAAGTTGCGTCGTGGGGATGAATGTCACAGTTGATCCGGTGTACGCAAAAATTACAGATCGCTTCGCCGTAGGACAGGCTCGCGAAGGCGGCTAGGGGGTCCGATCACAGCGGTCGATTGTCACCGTGCTGTTCTTCGATATCCTTGAACGCATTGATCACAAGGGTTACCAGTTCGTGGCGGATCACGTCCTTCTCGTCCAGATCGATGATGGCGATGCCTTCCACTTTCCGAAGGCGCTCGGTGGTTGGGTGAAGCCCGCTGCGCTGATGGCGGGGCAGATCCACCTGCGTAACATCGCCCGTAATGAGGAACTTGGCACTGCGCCCCATGCGGGTAAGGAACATCTTGAGCTGCGGCAGGGTGGCGTTCTGGGCCTCGTCGAGGATCACAAAGGC
>JANNYL010000002.1:0-3977 GCA_031410075.1 Flavobacteriales bacterium | reverse complement strand
AGCAAGTGCAAGGCTGGAGCAGGAAGAAGAAGGAAGCGTTGATCAATGGCGAGTTCGACAAGCTCCCCGAATACGCCAAGGCTTATCGAGATATCAGAGCGTTGGCTTCGAGTGCCTCAGCCAACGCGGAACCGCCGCCTGAGGCTCTCGAAGGCAGCGGTTCCAACGAAACACCTACCGCGTGATGGCCCAAGTGATGGAGAAGGTGAAGCAACAGGTTCCGAAGCTGCGATACGAGTCGTTCAAGGACGATTGGAAAGCTGAACTGCTCGGCGCAATGCTGACGTTCAAGAACGGCGTGAACGCGGAGAAGGAACACTATGGCTCCGGCTACAAGTTCATCAACGTGCTGGACATTCTTCAGAACGATTTCATCACGCACGATGTGATCCTTGGTTCGGTCGAACTCTCCGAAGCCGACTTCAAGAAGAACGAAGTCGTCTACGGCGACATCCTCTTTCAGCGTAGTTTAGAAACGCGGGAGGAAGTCGGACAGGCGAACGTGTACTTGGACAAGAAGCACACAGCCGCATTCGGTGGCTTCGTGATACGTGGACGGGCTAAGAAGGAATACAGCCCGGAGTTCATGAACTATCTGTTGCGCACGGACAAGGCGCGGCAGGAGATCACAACGAAGAGCGGTGGAAGCACACGATACAACGTCGGGCAAGAAGTGCTCGAAGGTGTTTCGGTCATTCTCCCCACCCTCCCCGAACAGCAGAAGATCGCGGCCTTCCTGGGCGCGGCGGACCGGAAGATCCAGCGGCTGAAGCGCAAGCAGGCCTTGCTGGAGCAGTACAAGAAGGGCGTGGTGCAACAACTCTTCAGCCAGGAGCTCCGCTTCAAGCGGAAGGATGGCGGGGAGTTTCCGGAGTGGGAGGAGAAGAGGTTGGATGCATTCGTGAGTGAATTCATCGTCCCGATGCGAGATAAGCCCAAAGTGCTGAAGGGTCCTATCCCGTGGTGTCGGCTGGAAGACTTTGACGGCACCTATCTATCCGGTTCCAAGTCTGGACAAGGCGTTACCGAGGACGTTGTGAAGGCAATGAACTTGAAGATCTTCCCAAAAGGCACGCTGCTGGTTTCATGCAGCGCCAACCTTGGCTTCTGCGCGATCACTCAGGTTCCGCTTGTTACGAACCAAACGTTCATCGGGCTTGTGCCTAATGGTAAGAAGGTCAACACGGAGTTCCTTTACTATCTAATGCTTCACTCGAGTCACCGGCTCAACACGTTGTCAAGCGGCACGACGATCTCGTACTTGTCACGTGAGGCCTTTGAAGAGTTTCCGGTAGTCATTCCCTCCCTCGAAGAGCAGTCCCGTATCGCGGGCTTCCTGATGGCCTTGGATGCGAAGGTGGCGGGTGTGTCGCAGGCGGTGGCGGCGGCGCAGAAGTGGAAGAAGGGACTACTACAGCAGATGTTCGTATAGGTGCTTCACCACAGAGGCACAGAGGGCACAGAGAAGAAGGAGTAGTGCGTGCAGGCTGTCATTCCGAGCCTGACCCGGAATCGCGCAATGATCACTCCTGCCGCGTCAGCTTGAAGCCGCGCTCCTGCAGGTAGGTCAATACGCTGATGCCACGGGCATCGTACTTCTTGGCGACCTTCGGGATCTTGTTGGGCTTGGTCTGGTTCTCCAAGGTGACGATCGCATAGCCATGTACATAGGCGTGGCCGATGAGATAGGGGTCGGCCTCCTCCTTCCCGGCCATCATCTTCTGTTCGCTGATGAAGCCCGTGTTCTTGTTCTCGCGGATCACTTTGCGGGCCATGACCATGGCTTCTTCATCCGTGTCGCGAAAGCAGTCCTTCTTGTTCCGTTTCAGCCATTCCTTCAGCCAGCTGGACCCGCTGCCCTCATGCCGCATCACTTCATCGTACACCATGTCGATGACAACAAAGCGGCCCTGCACCATCAGTTCCTCGATGTCGTGCCACAGCGCACCGAAAACCTTGCTCTGCTTGTAGTTGGCATCGAGCGACACCAGCGCACTTGTATCGAAGCAATAGGAGGTTTCGCCAACACCCAGCTTCATCGGGCAACGAGTTGGCGGGCGTGGGCGATGCTGTTGAAGGGAACGTCCAGCAGTTCGGCCACTTGCACGCGGTCAATTCGTTGGCGGTCCAGCGCATTGAACACCAAGCGTACGAACGAGGCGCTTCGCTCGCGGATGCGTTCATCCACGGTGTCGCGAGCCTTCGGGGTTTTGGAACGGCCACCGAACGGCTTGTCCGCCCACTTGTCGCGGTTGGCCTTGTAGAAGGCATGGGTGGTCAGGTCCGCATCCAACAAGAGGCGCAGGATCATTTCGCGCCCCACGTGCCGCCCTTTCGCGATGTTATTCAGTTCAGTGTAGCGCCATACGGCCCCTTCTCGCCGCTCAACGTGACCCGTCACGATGGGATGCTTCAAGAATTCCTCCATCGGGAAGAGGGCTTCAGCCGCAAAGGCATTGCACCACTTCTCCACGCTTTGCGTGTTGCCCTCCTTCAGGTCGCACATACCACCATGCCGAAGCAGGATGTGGCCGAGTTCGTGGAACAAGGTGAACAGCTTGATGGTATGCACATCCTTGCTGCTTCGCCGGATGACGATCACCGGAACGGATTCATCCAGGAGGGAGAAGCCACGCAGGCCTTCCTGATCCAGGTTGAGGCGTAGCACTAGAACACCTAGCGCGCTCACGGCGTCCACCGCCATCTCCAACGCCTGCTTGCTCTTGAGCGATTCGTCGTTCAAGTGCTCCAACCCGATCAGCTTCCTGATGCGGCGGCCCCATGCAGAGGCATCTTCCTTCAGGTGCGCTCTCAACTCAAAATTCGAGGCCTTCAGATCCATGGCGCTGCGCAGTTCAGCATGGGCCATGGCCAAGCTGCGTGCTTGCCGTACCGCAATGATGTCTTTGGTAGGCAGCGAACCCAATGGTTTCGAGCCCGCCGTGCGGTGGTCCGTGGGCATAGGCTTCTCCTTCGGCACTTCGTCCAGCAGCAGGTAGGTGAGCGAGCGCTTGTACTTGCTCGCCATCTTCTTCAGCACGCTGATCTTGGGGACCTTCTTACCAGACTCGATGGCCTTCAGATCGGCCACCGGAATACCGAGTTCGGCGGCGGCCTTGTCCATGTCCGTCCAGCCCAAGCTGACCCGCGCATGCACAAGCACAGCGGGCTCTACGCGGAGGTTGAAATCGTTGGTGGACATGGGTTCTGGTCGTAAACTTAGCGCACGGTGCTCACCATTTCAGAATTTCAGGTCGTTGGGCGGGTCTGGCTGGGCTGGTCGTGCGTGAGCGGCCCCAAGCGCATCGTGGGTGAGTTCTGGCGTGTCGATAGCCGTGTGGACTTCAAATACTTGCTGAACCACAGGGACATTTCCGATGCCGTAGGAGAAGGCTTCCTTGGGTACCCGGATCTGCCCTTCTCCGCAGACACCTATCGCGACGTTCTGCCGATCATAGCGCGGCGTTTGGTGGACAGTGACCGCAGCGATCGCGTGAAGTATCTGGAGCAGTGGAACGCTAACGATGAGGGTATCGACGACTTCGATCGTTTGGCACTGACGCAGGCGTGGCTCACCAACGACCGCTTCGAGTTCCTCGGCGAGTTCGAGCCACGAGACGGACTTGACTTCGTGACGGACTTAGCTGGCCAAAGCCACCTGCAACACCAACCCGGAATTGCGCGACCAACGGAAGCACTACACTTTCAAGTTGAAGTGAAGCCGGAGTTCGAGTACCCCGTAGTGCATGTGCTGAACAGCAATGGAACGTGCTTGGGCCGCATCAAGCAGGTGCATAACCGCTTGTTCTCGCATCCCGATATCGGCAACTTCAATGTGTCCTTGAAACTGAAGGACGCCGAGCAGAACGGCGTTTTGAAGAAGCTGTTCGTGGAGGTCCTGGTTTCAGCGAAGTAGTCCCCTCCCTCGAAGAGCAGTCCCGTATCGCGGGCTTCCTGATGGCCTTGGATGCGAAGGT
>JANNYL010000001.1:0-1379 GCA_031410075.1 Flavobacteriales bacterium | reverse complement strand
CCTTGGTTTCCTTGTATATCCACCCTTTCAGGTAATACCCGTGCGCTGCCGTAGGATCCAAACGCAAAGCCTCATTCACCAACGCCATGCTTTCGGGATACTTGCGAAGCACCAGGTCGATCTCCGCCAACTTCAAACGAGCTCGCGTATCGTCCGGTGCTATGCGCATCGCAGCGGAGTATTGCACCCGCGCGGTCCCTAATTCCAACATCGCATAGCGCAGATCACCTGCCCGAAGGCGATATTCCAAATTGGCACTGTCCAAGGCCAAAGCGCGGTCCATGTCTTTCGCCGCCCTGTTGTTGCTGTCCACTTTCATGTAGTAACCAGCGCGATCCGCGTACCCAGCAGCATTTCCCGGATCTTCTACGATGCGCTGGTTGATGGTCGCCAAAGCAGCAGCAAGGCTATCCGCCAACGACAACACGGGCGCAGCCGACACTTGGTCTTCGACAGCTGTACTCGTTCCGCACGAGCCCAATATGCACACCACCAAAGTGGCTGCGATTCCTGATCTGTACCCCATCAAACACCGGATCCCCGTGCTGTTGCACGAGGACCCGAATGTAAAACCTCTACCCACGCATTGAGCGGTGCGTTGGCCAACCCGCACTGGAGATCAGGCAACGGCGACTTCTGCCTTGGTAATGGCTGCCTTGATCTTCTTCTCCAATTCCTCGCAGAGTTCCGCATTGTCATCCAACAACTGACGCACGGCATCGCGCCCCTGCCCCAACTTGTTGTCCTCATACGCGAACCAGCTGCCGCTTTTCTTGATAATGTTGAGCTCAACGCCCATGTCGATGATCTCGCCGGTCTTGCTGATGCCCTTGCCGAACATGATGTCGAATTCGGCCTTCTTGAAGGGTGGAGCCACTTTGTTCTTCACCACTTTCACCTTGGTGCGATTGCCCAAGACATTCTCACCATCCTTGATCTGATTGCTGCGTCGGATATCCAAGCGGATGGTAGCGTAGAACTTCAAGGCATTTCCACCGGTGGTTGTTTCGGGGTTACCGAACATCACACCGATCTTCTCGCGCAACTGGTTGATGAAGATGCAGCAACACCCTGTCTTACTGATGGTCCCGGTGAGCTTGCGCAAGGCCTTGCTCATCAAACGAGCTTGCAAGCCCATCGAGCTATCCCCCATTTCGCCTTCGATCTCCGCACGTGGTGTAAGAGCGGCCACACTGTCGATCACAATGATGTCGATCGCACCGGAGCGGATCAGATTGTCGGCGATCTCCAGGGCTTGCTCACCATTGTCCGGCTGGCTGATCAAAAGGTTCTCCGTATCAACACCGAGACTTTCCGCATACACGCGATCGAACGCATGTTCCGCATCGATCATGGCCGCAATACCGCCGCGCTTCTGG